>JAISAN010000055.1 GCA_031266635.1 Treponema sp.
TCCGGCGGCGACGGCAGGCCGGATTTGTCCATCTCCTCATCGTAAAACAACTGATAGGGTTCAATATTCAACGCATCGGCAAGTTTTCCAATAAAAATAAAAGAGGGATGCCCGATTCCGCTCTCAAGCTGCCGGATATATGAATGGGCCGCGTTACACCGTTCCGCCAGCGCCTTTTGGGAAAGCCCTCTATTTTTACGCCATTTCTTGAGATTGAGGACAAAAAGTTGCTCAAAATCCATATTTTGTATTCTACAAACAGCTCTTTTTTGTATGCAGAGACACTTGACACATACATTTTAATCATAGTATGATCGTCTTACCCGAACAATGTTAAATCAGATCGGGTCATTTTGACCCACCGAGACGAAATTTCCACGGGGGCGAAAGAAAATATCTTTCAAGGGAGTTTTTATGAAAATCCCAAAAACGGCTTGGATCATGGTAACTGTGGTATTTGGGCTTATTGGCGTACTTGGCTGTCGTGGTAATTCCTCAAATTCCGGCTCGAGTAATATTGTTAAGGAATCCGGCGGCCAGGATAATGGTCCTCAAAATTCAATAACCGTAAATTTTGAAAGATACCCGGCAGACTATGGGATAGCGTATTTTAATATGCTTGGCTGGTATCCGGCCCCAGCGGTCAGAGATTTGTTTGGTCCAAACGCCGCGTTTGTTACCTCGTTTCAAGGTGTCCCCGCGGTTGTAAATCTTGAAAAAGCGTCGGGAACTAATAAAGAATTTACCGGACAGCTCCTCCTTACCATAAATACCCCTGAACAGGGTGAAATGAAAGTTATGCGTCTCCTGGTAACTTTTGAACCCGACACAATGTCTGAGATGAGTTATGCGAGATACATCAAACTTGTGAGCCTGGTAGACGGCAACACGACAGAACGAAGGTCCTATGGCGATCAAAATTCCGATGGGGAAATATTGGGAATTTTTGCCGGCGCGATGGAATATTTTTGGGATGTTTCAAAATTGCAACAATGACTGTGTAAAAACGCCAAGGAACATTATCTATGGCGGCATAAATTCGTATTTTACATTGCGTATGCAGTGTGAAAGAAACCACCCTTTCGGGTGGTCAATAAATTAGTCAGGTGATAAACCTGTAAGACCATGCTTTGAAGGAGAAAACAAATGACAAACAAAAGATTTTTGTTGGGCATGCTGGTAATGGTGCTGGCATTCGGGACCATGGTGCTTGGATGTAAATCTACGCCTCCTCTTCAACCGGAAAGAACCGGTCCAAAGAGTATTTTGGAGTGGGCAAAATCTGATGGCATTTATCCACTGGGCGACACTATGTCTATACAATTCATGGGTGAAACATGGATACAAAAGAACGGTGACGATCCATTTTGTGCCGGAACAATAACAGGGATGCCTCCTATGCCCCCTGAGCTTACATCCGCTTTTAATTCAGAGCAATGGGAAGCCTTTTTTAATGCGGTTACCGCAAAAGAGGGAGATATTACCCTAAAGGTAACAATGGCATATATCGGGGGGAAATGGCAGACGATAGAAGAGCTTGAAAAAACTCTGAATAATCCTATTGCTTCAAAGGCTGTTCCACAAACAATAAAGGATTCTGTTGCTGAGTTTAAAAAGGGTATAACCATTCATTATGAATTTATTGCCGAACCGCCGTTTATAGCATTGACAAAAAAATAGAAAGGATCGCCGCGCCGTCTATGGCGCGGTGCTTCGCAGCGGGTTTTACGTTGTAGGACTTGTTTACGCTTTTTTGTCCTGCCGGACAAACCGGGCCAGTAGGCGGCTCGGGCTACGGTTTTGTTAGGTCAATCGCTTCGATCCATTTCCACGCCAAAACTTTGCCGCATTTTTGCAGCCCTTTTTCGGGCTGCAAAATCATCATAAACAGCCGGTGCGTTGGCGGAAATCCGGCAGCGGCTGAGTATGCCGGAATTCGGGTTAATATATGCTATTTTTCCGCGTTTCTTATGAGCGGAATTTGCGCCGGTATTGCGATGATCATCTTTCCGCTTTTACGGAGAATGATCAAAACTGACAGATGCTATGCGTCTTTCGGGGGTGGAAGCATAAATGTTGCAAGTTCCATATTGTCTATCTTCACCTTGACACCAATTGAAAATGCCCTGATTATGTTGAATATTCCATGATTGAGGGGGCCTTGTTTATGGCGTATGTTGAATTATCCTATTTGGTGAACGAAAAAACACCTAATTATCCCGATGCGCCGAAGGATCGGGTAATACCGCTTGAAAGGCAGTCTCAGGGAGATTCCGGGAATACCAGCGTGATACATCATTTTGCCCATAACGGGACCCATCTGGATACTCCCTTTCATTTTGATTCACAGGGGAAACAGATTCAGGATTTGGCTTTCGATAATTTTATTTACCATAATCCGGTTTTTCTTGAAATTCCAAAAAATTATCAAGAAGAAATTTCCCTTTCGGATTTACATAAATTTGATATTTCCCGGGCCGACGCGGTATTAATCCGTACCGGATTTGATGAAATCCGCAATAAAGAGCCCCTTGCCTACCGGATATTGTTTCCCGGCTTGTCGCTCGAAACGGCTGAATATCTCCGTAATTCCTGTAAAAATCTTAAAGCAGTTTTGGTTGATTTTTTAAGCGTTGACAGCCTTTTTTCCGGCCGCCGGAATGGATACCCCGTTCACCACGCGCTGCTTGACAGCGGGGCATCGCCGCGGCCGCCGGTTTTGATTATAGAAGATGTGAATATGCGGCCCTTGGTTCATAAACGGCTAAAAAGGGTATTTGCCCTGCCCATACGTTTTGAAGGCGCCGAAGCGGCGCCGGTCTGTGTGGCCGCTGAAATCGAATGAACCCGCCCCCGCCTTCGTGCACACTGCGCTCCGCATTGGCCTACAAGCCCGCACCGGTGTAGCGCACAGGCAATAGGGCAGGGGAGGGTGAGGCCCTGGCGAGGGGCCCTCTGTTTACCGGTTAGACGTTGTAGTACCGGTATTGGAACTCGAATCGGATTTATTCTGGTTCTGTTGGTTTTGGGCGCTGTATTTCCGCAGTTCCATAAGCACCTGTTTGGCCCGTTCCTGAACCGGTTTAATATAGGGCCCTTCGGCGATGCGGATGAGGACCCGTATGGCGTTAGGATCTTTAATGCCGCCGTTTTTCGCGGCGATTTTATCAAAAGCGTCTACCGCGGAAAGGGCGAGGAGATTATCAGGATTGAGTACGTCAAAACGGGTAACGATCCAGGCAATGGCGTTTACCGTTTCTTCGTTGTCATTAAGCCCGATTTTTGCCAGGGACTTGACAGCTTCCTGAAGTACCATAGGTTCAGGATCGGCCACAACGATTTTCAGCAGGGTGTTTTTGGCCTCCGGAGTACCCAAATCTCCCAGGTATTCCGCGGCTTTCCTCCGCACATCGGGGAAATTATTGACCAGCCGGCCGTTTTCCCGGGCCTTGTTCATAACCCCTTCCATGGAAAGATATTCCAGCGCCGCCCGGACCTCTTCGCCCGTATTGCCCCGGTTGATGGCGTCGCCGATATACTCCAGGGCCACCAGTTTTTGATCCCGGCTGTCGGCCCGGCTTGTTTCCCGTATGACCATCAATTCTACCGATTCCTGCAGGTAAGATTCCTCTACCGACATTTCCTGGTTTGAATTGGAATTCTGCCCCATTACCATTGATACAGTGAAAAGGGCCGCCACGCAGAAAGCGGAAAAATGTCTTAATTTTGCCATATTAATCTCCTTTAGTTGATTATCTTCCAACTATTCCCCGAAGTCTCAAGGTCATACAGCCGCAGACGCTGGCCGTTTGGGGTTACCGTATATGCCTTAACACGGGTTGGGGAAACAAATTCAATATCATCTACCCGGTCATTGGCCCGGGAGGGAACCACTACAAAAACAAAATAGTCCTGGGCGCTGTTCAAAACGATTTTCTGGGTCTTCAGCCGGGGCTGTTCAGAGGTCTGGGCTAAATACTCAGGGGAACTTTTTTCGGCGAAATATTCATCCCCCAGATGGGAAACCCATTCAGGGTAATTTCTGTTCCGAATGATCCGGTTCATATCCTCAATAAAATGCTGTACATCAACCTTGGTGGAATTAAAAACCTCCTGGCTGATGCTGCCGGGATCAAATGCCTCCTCGTCAACCGCCGAAGGGGTATTTGCCGAAACCGGCTCATCAGCCGGGCTCTGAATCGCCGCAGGTTTTGACTGGCAGGATAACAGTAAAACCAGGAGACAAACTATACATGGCATAAACTGTTTCATATTACCCATATTTTATCCGTTTATCGGATTTCCGTCAAACCTCTTAAAGCAAATATAGTCCATTTCCGCATAAAAAGTGAAATTTATCTGTGGCGGGGTCTCATACCCGCGAATCCGCGGCGGGAGGGGTTTTTTCAGGCATTTTTGGGGACAAAAGAACACCGCCGCCTTTTTCCCGCCCCTTGACCTTTCTATCTTCGGCGTTTTATGGTGATTTTATGCTGAAAGCGGCTTTTCCCGGCTCTTTTGATCCTCCCACCCTGGGGCACCTCAATATTATCCAGAGGGCGGCCTCTCTTTTTGATGAGCTTTTGGTGGTGGTGGCTGAAAACCGTCAAAAAAAGTATCTTTTTTCCGCGGCGGAACGGGTTTCCATGATAGAGGAGATGACCGGAGAGATAAAAAATGTGTCTGTGGCGGTTTGTGATTCCCTGATTGTGGATTTTTTGCAAAAACAGGACATTAAACTGCTTATCCGGGGGGTCCGGGGACTAAACGATTTTTCCTACGAATTTGAGCTTTCCATGATGAACAAGGCGCTGGACAGCCGGATCGAGACCATTTTTATGACCACCGACCCGGAATATTTTGTCCTCCGGTCTTCATCGATCAAGGAACTGGCTTCTTTTCAGGGAAATGTTTCGGAAATGGTGCCTCCCCTGGTGGCGGAGGCCCTGAAAGCCAAGTACGGTAAAAAGTAAACGCGGAAGCCCCGGCAGGTTCCCGCAGGTTGACACAAACCGGAATTTTTGTTAAAGTTGCTTGTATTGAAGCGAGGTTTGTAATGGCAGTACCGAGATTTAAAACGTCGAAGGCGAGAACCCGCCGCCGGCAATCAATTAACATGAAGTTGAGCGCCCCTACGCTTGTTGAGTGCAGTACCTGCGGCAACAAGGTTTTGCCGCACCGGGTTTGCCCAAAATGCGGTTTTTACCGGGGTAAACAGGTAATCGTACCTGAATGAACCTCTTCGCCGGGCAGGCCTTTTGGCCTGCCAAGTTCCCCGGCCTTGCCGGGGTCTTGGGCGTTTGTAAGCGTCATATCGTTTGCAAGGTTCGTTCTGTAAGAAATTATTTAACGGTGAAGGTTTGCCTGGCAAACCAGTCTACTACCATTTTTGTTGGTGTTACCAATTCTAACCGTCCTGAAGGGCGGGGTATTAGACCGCACTACGGATCAAAAGTCTAAGTGAAAGAGCAAGGGGAATGGAACATGGATGAACTGTTTGAAAAAATGAAGAAGCTTATCGCGGAAAAACTGGAGGTTGAGGAAGGAAAGATAACTATGGAAGCTTCCTTCCGCCAGGATCTTGGCGCCGACAGTCTGGATACCTACGAATTGGTTTACGCCATTGAGGAAGAGATGGGAATATCCATTCCCGATGAAAAGGCCAATGCGTTTGAAACTGTCCGGGATGCCTACGAATATATAAAGTCCCAGCAGAAGTAAACATGGGGACCCCTAAGGTTTTCCCGGCGGACGCCCTGCGTACCGGGGGCCGGGGTCTTCCTTCCCTGGATTCGGACAGGCGGAAAGCCCTGCGTTTGTTTCAAAAAAACGCAGGGTTGAAATTTAAAAGTCTTGAACTGTTAAATGCCGCGTTTATGCACCGTTCCGTGTCAAATGAATCGGGGTACAAGATCAACAATGAACGGCTTGAATTCCTTGGAGACGCGGTGCTGGGGGCTGTGGCCGCATCCTTGCTTTACCGGGACTTGGATAAAAAACCCGAAGGGGAACTGGCAAAGATAAAATCCGTGGTGGTTTCCGAGGATATCTTGTCCGGAATCGCCCGGGTTTTACAGATTGATACGGTGCTGCTGCTGGGCAAGGGTGAAGAACTCACCGGGGGCCGGATGAAAAAGGGCATCCTCGCTGATGCCCTGGAGGCCCTGATCGGCGCTCTTTATCTTGATTCGGGGTATAACATTGCCTTTTCCTTTGTCAGCCGCTATATAAGCCCGGAAATCGGCCGGGTTCGCGACCGGAATTTTCACCAGGATTACAAATCCACACTTCAGGAATTAAGCCAGCGTCTCTTCCGCGCCTGTCCTGCCTACCGGATGGTAAAACGTTCCGGCCCGGAGCATGATCGGCTTTTTTGGATGGAGGTAACGGTCAACGACCGGGTGTACGGGCCCGGTATGGGCAGGAACAAAAAAAGCGCCGAGCAGGAAGCCGCCAAAATGGCCTGGAAAGCGTTAAACGGCGAGAGCAGCGACAGCGAGAGCTGAGGCCTTGCCAAAACGCGGCTCTGCGTCGCGCACCGCTTCTGTTTTTGCGGTAAACGGCAGCCTTGCCTGAAAGATGAATTCCATACCCCGCAAAAGTCCCGGTTCACGCTCATTTGAAAAATTTTGTATTGCTTTTTTTTGATTTTCCCCTGAAAATAGACTATTGGGCCGGTTCAAAACCCGGTTGGGTTTTTCAACTGGCTTCGGACTAAAGTCCGGTCGAAAAAGCGGTCAAATGTCCGCTTTTTCCTTTATATCAGATTACCGTTTCAAAATTTGAGGTTTTGAAACAGTACCTGGTATTCTTTATTCCACTATTTCTCAAGGAGGATCGAATGAAAACAGCGGTAAAAGTATGGGGGATCGGGCTGCTCGCGGCGGCTCTGGTCCTGCTGGTATTCGCCGGGTGCAAGCGGCAGGCCGCCGCCGGTGATCTTATCAAGATCGGGGTTTTTGAACCCATGACCGGGGCCAATGCCGCCGGGGGAGCTATGGAGACTGAGGGTATCAGGCTGGCCAACGAGTTGAACCCCTCGGTTACGGTGGGGGACAAAACCTACCGGGTGGAACTGGTGGTGGTGGACAATAAATCCGACAAGGTGGAAGCCGCCAACGCGGTTCAGCGGCTTATCGACCGGGACAAGGTCCAGGTGATTCTGGGCTCCTGGGGGTCTTCCCTTGCTATGGCGGGGGGCGAAGTCGCCAAGGACGCGGGAATCCCCGTCATCGGCCTTTCCTGTACCAATCCCCTGGTAACCGCCGGGAACGACTACTACTTCCGGGTGTGCTTCATCGACCCCTTCCAGGGGGTGGTCATGTCCAATTACGCCTTCAATGACCTCAATGCCAAAACCGCGGTGATTGTCCAGGAAGTGTCCAACGATTATTCGGTGGGGCTCGCCAAATTCTTCTCCGATAACTTCAAAACGCTTACGGGGAACGATAACGCCATCCTCACCACGGTTAACTACAACACCGGGGACTTGGACTTCAGCGCCCAGCTTACCACCATCAGGTCCCTGAACCCCGACGTGATCTTCGCTCCGGGGAACTACACCGAATCCGCCCTGGTGATGAAGCAGGCCCGGGAACTGGGGATCAGGGTTCCCATTATCGGCGGCGATACCTGGGAAACCCCGGAGTTTATTGATGTGGGCAAGGAGCAGGTTGAGGGCGCGGTGTTCTCCACCTTCTTTGCCTCCGAGTACGCCGCTTCCCCGGTGGCGGAAACCTTCCTCCAGGAATACACCAGCCGGTACAACAAGGATCCCGCCGCGGTAACCGCGCTGGGCTATGACGGCTATCTGCTGGCCCTGGACGCCATCGTCCGGGCCAACTCCATTGAACCCCAGGCCATCCGGGACGCCATTGCCGAAACCTCCGGCTTTGTGGGCGCTGCGGGAACCGTTACCCTGGACGCCAACGGCGACGCTACCAAAAGCGCCTTTATCAAAGAGGTGCAGGGCGGCAAGTTTGTGTTTAAGACCATTGTGAATCCGTAAGTTTTAGAAGCCTGAGGACAGGGTATATGTCAATCGGCAATTTTTTACAGCATATTTCCAATGCCCTGTCCCTGGGCAGTCTCTACGCCCTTATCGCCATCGGGTATACCATGGTGTACGGCATCCTCAGGCTCATCAACTTTGCCCACGGGGATGTGTTCATGCTGGGAGGGTATGCGGCTTTTTACCTTATCACCTTCCTGTTTATGCCCTGGTGGGTGGCGTTTATCGTGGCCTTCGGGCTTACGGGGGTTTTCGGCGTCGCCCTGGAACGGGTGGCTTACCGGCCCCTCCGCAATTCACCCAAGATCTCCATTATGATCAGCGCCATCGGGGCTTCTTTTCTGATTGAAAACCTTGCCACCGTGATCTTCGGCGGGCGGCCCAAGGGTTTCCCGGTGCCGAATGTGTTTAACCGGGTGGTGCATATCGGCGCCGTTTCGGTGGTCAACATAAGCCTCCTGATCCCGGTGCTTACGGCGGTTCTGCTTTCCGTACTCCTGGTGATTGTCCACCGGACCAAAACCGGCATGGCCATGCGGGCTGTCTCCACGGATCTGGCCGCCGCCCGGCTTATGGGCATTGACGTGAACCGTATCGTATCCTTCACCTTCGGCGCGGGATCGATCCTGGCGGCCATTGGCGGGGTCATGTGGTCCGTGAAGTACCCCCAGCTTAACCCCACCATGGGGATGGTGCCGGGGCTCAAATGCTTTATCGCCGCGGTCATAGGCGGCATAGGCAACATCAGCGGGGCGGTGCTGGGGGGCCTCCTTTTGGGTTTTATCGAGATCATGATCATCGCCTTCCTCCCCACCCTGACGGGCTACCGGGACGCCTTCGCGTTTGTTCTGCTCATCGTGGTCCTTATGGTAAAGCCCTCGGGGCTGATGGGCAAAAACCAGATTGAGAAGGTCTAGGGGCGGTTTATGCTGATAGACAAAAAAACAAACCGTATCCTGAATACCGTCGCGGCGGCGCTGATACTGGGCTTCATCGTGTGGGCGGATGCGGCCTTTTCTTCTTTTTCGCTGCGCATATTCAACCTCTGCGGAATTTATATCATCCTGGCCCTTTCGCTTAACCTGGTTAACGGTTTCACCGGGCTTTTTTCCCTGGGCCACGCGGGTTTCATGGCGGTGGGCGCCTATGTAAGCGCCCTCCTGACCATGAGTCCTGCGCAAAAAGAAATGAATTTTTTTATGGCGCCCATTATCCCTATCCTGGCCAATGTGGAGCTTCCCTTTGTACCGGCCCTGATCATCGCGGGCCTTACGGCGGCTCTTTTGGGTTTTTTGATCGGGACCCCGGTGCTGCGCCTCAGGGATGATTACCTTGCTATAGCGACCCTGGGGTTTTCGGAGATTATCAGGGTGGTGCTGACCAATCTCCAGCCGGTGACCAACGGCGCTTTGGGCCTCAAGGGGCTTCCAAAATATTCAACGACCCCCATGATCTGGGCCCTGGCCATCCTTTCGGTGGTCTTTATGCTGGCGCTGATCAATTCCGCTTTTGGCCGGGCCTGCAAGGCGATCCGCGACAACGAGATCGCCGCCCAGGCTATGGGCATACGGGTGGCCAGGGTGAAAATCCTAAGCTTTACGATTTCGAGTTTTATCGCCGGTGTGGGCGGCGCGCTCCTGGGCCACTTGATGAGTACCATCGACCCCAAGATGTTCACCTTCAGCCTGACCTACAATATCGTTCTTATCGTGGTTCTTGGCGGAAACGGCAGCATCTCGGGCTCGGTGATCGCCGCCCTTGTGGTAACTGTGGGCATGGAAGCCCTGCGCTTTTTGGATTCCTCCCTCAATTTTATCTTTTTCCGGACCCCGGCCCTGCCGGGGCTGCGGATGGTGGTTTTCAGTGCTCTGCTCCTGGCCGTGATCATTTTCCGCCAGCAGGGGCTCATGGGGAAAAAGGAATTTTCCTGGAACCTGATTCTTGATTCCAAACCGGGGAAGAAAATCGCGGCGGCCCTCAAGGCCCGTTCCGCCAGGGGAGGCCCCCGTGCTTGAGACAAAAAACGTGACCATGCAGTTCGGCGGCCTCACCGCGGTTTCGGACTTTACCATCCATGTGGGGGACAACGAGATTGTGGGCCTTATCGGGCCCAACGGCGCGGGTAAAACCACCGCGTTTAACATGATTACCGGCATGTACACCCCCACCAGGGGCGAAATTGTTTTTAACGGCAGGAACATCGCCGGCAAGGCCCCCTATGTGATCACCGGCGCGGGCATAGCCCGGACTTTTCAGAATATCAGGCTTTTTCACGAGATGCCGGTGCTGGAGAATATCCTGGCCGCCCGCATATTGCGGGAAAAGCCCGGCCTTTTTGAATCGGTACTGCACCTCCCCGGCTACCTCCGCCGGGAGCAAAAATCCCGGACCTTTGCCCTGGAGCTTCTGGAACTGGTGGGCCTTCTGGACAACGCCGGCGACATGGCGGTTTCCCTGCCCTACGGCAAACAGCGGCGGCTGGAAATAGTCAGGGCCCTGGCCACCGAACCAAAACTTCTTCTGCTGGATGAGCCCGCCGCGGGAATGAATCCCCAGGAATCCCAGGAACTGATGGATTTTATTCTGGACATCCGGGGGCGTTTCAATATCGCGGTGCTGCTTATTGAACACCACATGCAGGTGGCTATGGGCATCTGCCAGCGGCTCTATGTGCTGGATTACGGTATCACCATTGCCGAAGGGCCGCCCGCGGAGATACGGAAAAACAAAAAAGTTATCGACGCGTACCTGGGGGTGGACGCCAATGCTTAAACTGGAATCCCTTTCGGTATTTTACGGCGGTATTCACGCCCTGAGGAACGTGGACCTGGAAGTGGCGGACGGAAAGATCATCACCCTTATTGGGGCCAACGGCGCGGGGAAAAGTACCATGCTGAACAGCGTTATGGGTCTGGTAAAAGCGGCATCCGGCAGGATTCTCTGGAACGGCGAGGACATTTCCGGCAAGGATACCAGGGACATTGTTTCCCTGGGCCTGGTGATGGTTCCCGAGGGCCGCCATGTTTTTCCCAACCTGACGGTGGAGGAAAATCTGCGCCTGGGGGCCTACCGGCGGCAGGACAAGGCCGGCGTCAAAGCGGACCGGGAAAAATGCTACGGCCTTTTCCCCCGGCTCAGGGAACGGAGGCGGCAGCCCGCCGGGACCTTGAGCGGCGGCGAACAGCAGATGCTGGCGGTTTCCCGGGGCCTTATGACCAGCCCCAAACTCCTCATGCTGGACGAACCCTCCCTGGGGCTCGCCCCCATCGTCTCCGCCATGATCTTTGACATCATCCGGGAGATTAACCGGAACGGCACCACCGTGCTTCTTATTGAGCAAAACGCCTACGCCGCCCTGGAGATCGCGGACTATGCCTATGTTCTTGAGACCGGAAACATCACTATGGAGAATACCGGCACGGCCCTGCTCAATGATGAGGGGATCCGTAAAGCCTATCTGGGCGAAGGCTGAGGCGGTTTCGACAGATGACCGGCGGGTCCGTTTTAAACGTTACGGCAACGGCC
>JAISAN010000192.1 GCA_031266635.1 Treponema sp.
TCATCCCCCACCAGGGCGCGGAAATCTTCCCAGGAGATCGTGTCTACCGGTTTGGCGTCCGGGTTTTTCCGGGGATCATCGGTGTAGACCTTTTCGATGTTGGAGAGGTTGATCACCACAGGGGCATGGAAACGTTCCGCCAGAAGAACCGCGTCGTAATCGGAAGAAAAACCCGGCTTCCAGCCTGAGGCCACCAAAACCCGGCCTACCAGGGGTTCCACCCGGGTGGGATCGGTAACCACATCCTGAGGGCAGAGATCCCCCATCACCGCCTTGACCAGTTGGGCGTTGAGCCGGGTGGCCATAATGCCGATCCAGTCCGCTTCCTCGCCGGAACTTTCGCCCCGGACCGCCCGGTAGGCTTTTTGCCAGGCCCGGGCGGGACCGCCGCCGCCGGTAACAAAGATAAAACGCCGCTTTTCATCCTCTTCAATCATACCCCGTATCAGGGAAACAAAGTCTTTGAGAAAGGGCTCGTCCACCCCGTCGGGGGCGATTATCGATCCCCCCAAAGAAATTACCGTAACCATTCAAACCTCCTCATGCCCGCCATACCGGGGGCCGGCCGTTTACTGGACATATATTCCCGTAATTGTAACATCTCCCCAGAGGCTGGAATAGGACTCAAGCCCCCCGGCGGCTTCTTCCCACAGGTTTTGCAGGGCATAGCTCCGGGGATGCGACACCGCCCGTCCCCGGGGGTCCATCTGGGAAAAGATTGTCTGGCCCCGGGAAAAGGCGATCCGCTGGTTGTCCAGGTTTCCAAAATAATAGGCCCCGGCGTCTTCCCGCAGATTGAACATATCCGGCGCGGCTCCGGCCCCCAGCGCGGGGTCCAGGGGAATCCAGCCGAAGCCGTCGATCCAGAATTCCACCCAGTAATGGCGGCTGGTCTGGCGGTTCCGGTTGACCAGCACCCCCGCCACGGGGAGGCTGGGAACCCCCGCGGCTCTGGCCAGGGCGCAGAACAGCAGCGATGCCATGTAGGGATCCGCCCTTTTTTCCTCCAGGGCTTCAACAGCCCCGCCGTTTAGGGGGCCGGTCTGGATATTTCCCTCCCTGATGAGCCAGTCATAAATCAACCGGGCTTTGGTATACGGGTTCCGTTCACGGCCGGTGATGGCCGCGGCCTGGGTCCTGATCCGCTGATCATCCGAAGGGATCAGGGGGGAGGGCTGGGTGTGAACCGGTTTGACCGGGGAGTCGCCCGCTTCTTTTATCGACGCGGCTTTTATCGAAGTTTCCACCGTGTAAACATCGACCTTGCAGGAATAGCTGACGCCCAGTTTGGTCCGGGGAGAAAGGTTGTTCAGTTGAAATAAGCTTGTTCCCCGGTAATTTTCCACAAAGGGTTCACGGTTTCGGGATAATAACTGAATATTCCGTTGGGAGGCGGAACCAAGCGGCTGGGGGACCCATAGGTACAGGGTGTTGGGGTTTTCCGCTTCCTGAACCTGAATGTCCACCGAATGGGAGATGGTATAACTCCGCTTGTCCCGGAAGGTTTTGGTTCCCGGCTTTCCGGTAACTTCAAAAAAAACAGGCCGGGTATTGCCCCGGAGGGTCCTGACTTCCAGATTGCCGCTGATGGCGCCGTCGGGAACCCGGACCCGTATTTCCCGCTCGCTCCACAGTTCATAGCCGAAATCCGTTTCCGAGACTTCCACCGTTTCAGGCGTTCTGGCTTCCGCGGGGGCCGCGGGCGCGGATTCCCCGTTCCAGGAAAAATATACCCCGCCGCGTTCCCGGGAACTGCCAAAACCGTTCCCGGTAATATGTATCAAGGTTCCTACTGTCCCCCCCGGAGGCTCTACCGAGATAATCCGGGGCCCCAGGTCCATTTCCGGCCCCTGTACCGGCCGGGGAATGACGGCGGCGCTGGAAAAGAGAATGCCGTTGCTTTTTCCCCCGTTCACATGAACATAAACCAGCCCGGATTCCCCAAATTCGGGAACCCGGAGGGCGATAAAATCATCCTGCCAGTTTACATAGGAAGAACTGGTAGGGGCCGTCCCGGCAATGCTTACGTAGGATTCTTTTCGTTCATCTCCGAAATTACTGCCCCGGATGGCAAGAACTTCGCCCATTGTTCCAATCCGGGGGTTAATGGAACTGATAACCGGGTTTTTTTCGGCGCAGGATAGAATACAGGATAGAATAAAAAGGAGGATGACAAAAAACGGACCCAGCCCCCCCCTGATGTTCTTACGGTGAACCAATCTCATCAGGGGCTTTCGTTCCCCTCAACTTCGGGGAGCGCTTCTTCGGGCCCGGGAACTGCTTTGCCGGGATCAGCGCCGTTTATTTCCGGGGCTTTGCTATCCCCCTCCCCGGCATAGGACCGCAGTTCCAGCATGATTTCGATCCGGTCGTCATCCGGGGAATCCGCGGGCCCCAGGGGGAAAAAGTATATCTGTTCCCCGAATTTCAGGGGGATGGTCTGCATGGTGGTCTGGTAACGGATGCCCTCATTCGGGATATTCACCCAGATCTGTCCCTGGGCCACCAGTACGCTGTGGCCGTTCCGGCGGAAATAGGGGGTAAACTGAACTGCCACCACCACATTGGCGCCCACCAGTTTCAGTCCCACGGGACGCCCCGGAAGGGTAACTTTGGAAGTAACCGAATTCCAGACTTCCTGCTGATTCTGTTCAACTACCCGGGCCACAATATCCAGCACCACCGCCCGGTCCTTGAGGCCGGGAAGCAATTCTTCAAGCCCCGGTTCCTGGGCGATCACCGCCGCGTTGGCGGCGAGAAAAAACAAACTGCCGAAAATAGTAAAACGGCGGATCATCGCGGCGTTTTACCCCCATAGTCCGCGGAACCCGCGGGCATCCGGACCGGAAAGCCCCGGGGATATTTTGCCGGAAGTTCCGCGGCTTTGAGGATCCTCGGTTCGCCGGAACTCATAAAATTCCTGCTTTCCGGCAGCCGGAGGATCACAATGTCCCCCGTGTCCTGGCTCCCCAGGTACTGCCATATCCCATTCATATCCGAAACCGGCACAACATTACGGAGATCAACCCCCGCGGCCATTGCGCCCTCCTGGGCCGGGCCGGTAAAAAAGAGCTGGCGAAACACCAGCGCCCCCAGGGCAATAAAAAAGATTGCCGCCGCCGCGGCCACGGGAAGGGGCACGGAAACGTTTCTGCGCCAGAGATTTCCGCTACGGGGGAAAGCGCCCCCCGCGCGGGTTTGCAGTCTGAGCCAGACGCGCTCCCGCGCCGTTTCCGGGCCGGCGTTCCCGGTCTTGCCCAGCAGACAGGACATATTCCGGTAGGCCTCCAGCTTTTCCCGGCACCGGGCGCAGGAACCCAGGTGGTTTTCCAGCTTTTCTTTCCAGGGCGAGGGTAATTCCCCGTCCAGGTAAACCGAAAGAATTTGACGATCAGGACACATTTATGAACCATCCTTGCGAAAACGGTTTTCCGCTTCCAAAAGCCCGGCTAAACGTTCCCGGGCCCTGAACACCCGAACTTTGACATTTCCTTCGCTGATACCCAAAATCCGCCCAATCTCCTTGTAATTCAGCCCGCTGTATTCCTTTAAAATCAGCACTATTTGTAAATTCCCCGGCAGTTTTTTCAGGGCGTCCTGAACCTCGGCCTGGGTCTCCCGCTTAATAAACAAACCCTCTCCGGTTTCTTCCTGCCGCGTATCCTCCCGAAAGGCCCGCTGATAAGCTTTCCGTTCACGGTCCTTCCGTTTTGCGTAATTCAGGGCCGCGTTTTTTACTACCCGGATAAGCCAATACTTTGCTTCCTCCAGGCTGGGGAAAACCATGTTTTTTTCATGGAGACGGAAAAAAGCCTCCTGACAGAGATCTTCCGCCGCTTCCTCGCTGTTGGCGATCCGGTAGGCCACTCTGAACAAAATCGGAAAAACCGTGTCATAGAGCCTGCGAAATTCCGCCAGATCCTTTTTCTCATCTACCATTGAAAACAAACCTTTTACCCAACCGTTACAGCTAGAGCCGCCGCCATTTTGTTTCCACGGGACCGTCTTCCAGAATAATCCCCCGATCCTTCAGGGCCTGCCGGATACTGTCGGCCCGGGTGAAATCCTTCGCCTGTTTCGCCTCCTTCCGTTCCGCAATCAACCGCTCGATTTCCCGGACTTCGTCCTCCGGCTCTTTTTCCCGCGCCGTTTCCACGGCCTCCCGGAGCCCCAGGCCCAATACCTGATCCATATCAAAGGCGGCGGTCAACACTGCCGTGGATTCCAGGCTGTTGTCCCGGAGCAGGCCCCAAAGTTCCGCCAGCGCCCGGGGGGTGGAAAGGTCCTCTTCCAGCGCCCGGTTAAAGGCATCAAGGTACGCGCCCTCGTGCCCGCCGCCGGCGCTTTCCGCCGGGTTTTCAGCCCCCGCCGGGGGGGGGACCTGCCCTGCCTTTTCCGCCAGGTTTTTTATCCGGTCCAGCAGGGATTTCCGGGCGTTTTTCGCCCCCAAAAGACCCTCCCAGGAAAACTGAAGCTGGCTCCGGTAATGGCCCCCCAGAAGGAAATACCGGTAATCCAGGGGATCATAGCCTGAGTCTATCAGACTTTGAAGGGTGAGAAAATCTCCGGCAGATTTGGACATCTTGCCCTTGTTGAGGACCAGGAATTCATTGTGGAACCAATAGCGGACCCAGGGGTGTTTCCCCGTAGCGGCCTCACTCTGGGCGATTTCGTTGGTGTGGTGAATGGAGACGTGGTCGATTCCCCCGGCGTGAATATCAAACTGTTCCCCCAGATATTTAAGGCTCATGGCGGAACATTCAATATGCCAGCCCGGATACCCCCGGCCCCAGGGACTGTCCCAGACCAGGGCCTGGTTTTCAAATTTACTTTTGGTGAACCAAAGGACAAAATCGGTAAGGTTCCGCTTGTTTTCGTCTACTTCCACCCTGGCGCCGTGCTTCAGCTCGTCGGGCCGGAGCAAGGCCAGTTCCCCGTAGGAGGGGAATTTGGCGGTGTCGAAATAGAGATTCCCCCCGGCGGAATAGGTAAAGCCCCGTTCCTCGATCCGCCGTATCAGGCTGATCATATCCCCAATATGCTCCGTGGCCCTGCATACCACCGTGGGCCGCTGGATATTCAAGCGGGCGGTATCCAGAAAAAAAGCCTTTGTATAAAAATCGGCGATCTCCAGGACGCTTTTTCCCCGTTCCTCGGCGCTTTTTATCATTTTATCGTCGCCTTCGTCATTATCCCCGGAAAGATGGCCCACATCGGTAATGTTCATCACATGGGTTACTTCAAAACCGGCCCGCCGCAGGAAACGGACCAAAATATCGTGTACCGTATATGCCCGGAGGTTGCCGATATGAGCGTAATCGTACACGGTGGGTCCGCAGCCGTAAAAACCAACTTTTCCTTCCCGAATGGGTTTGAAGGCTTGCAATTCCCGGCCAAGGGTATTATATAGAGTAAACGCCATTATGCTTACCCTACAGACATTTATTGAAAAAATCAATTCCCGTACCGGCTTTACCGGCTTTCTCAATTACGGTGAACCCATGTCCCGGCATACCAGCTTCCGGGTCGGGGGTCCGGCGGATCTTTTTATCCGTCCCGATGGCGGTATATTCCCCGCCTACGCCGCCCTGCTCATGGAATCCGCCCGGAATGAGGGGGTCCCCCTGTTTATTCTGGGGGGCGGCGCCAATATCGTCGTTTCCGACACGGGCATCCGGGGCGTGGTGCTGGACACCGGCGGCTGGCACGGCGCGGCGGCGGAAGGGGCGGAACTGCTTGTCCGGGCGGGGACGCCGGTGGATGACGCAGTGGAGGCCGCCGCCGCCGCGGGCCTGGGGGGGCTTGAGTTTCTGGCGGGGATGCCCGGAACCGCGGGCGGCGCGGTCTGGATGAACGCCCGGTGCTACGAAAAGTCCCTGTCCGATGTGCTGGCCGCGACGGAAATCCTCGATGAATCCGGCGCCCGGCTGTGGGTTCCCGCCCGGCCGGAGGATTTTGGCTACAAAAAAAGCCCCTTCCAGAACCGGCGGGTTCTGATCCTCCAGGCCCGGCTTGCCCTGCGTAAGCGGCCCGAAACGGAAATTCGCCGGGAAATGGAAGAACGCCGCCAGGACCGGGAGGCCAGGGGCCATTACCGCTACCCTTCAGCGGGATCGGCCTTCAAAAACAACCGGGACTTTGGCAAGCCCACGGGGAAGATCATCGATGAGCTGGGCCTCCGGGGCCTTGCCTGCGGCGGCGCCCAGGTGGCCCCCTGGCACGGCAACATCATCATCAACACCGGAAACGCCTCCGCATCGGATATCCGCGCCCTGGTCAGCGAAGTTGCCGACCGGGTCAAGGCCCTTACGGGGTTCATCCTGGAACCGGAGATTTTGTTCGCAGGGGAGTGGGATGGATAATAAGTAATAAGTAAAAGATAAAAAGTGGGCTTATTTTGATGAAATAAAATCATGTTATTGTATTATGTTGATCTATGGAGATAAAACAAAAAATATTTTTATGGAAAGATTCAAGTCAAAAAATAAATTTAAAACCTTCAGATGTTTTTTTTACCCTTCTATAGAAGAAATATAAAAATTTTTTAAAAGCCCAATGGCAGGACTGTTTACGCTTTTTTATCCTGCGGACAAACCGGGACCGTTGAGCGGTTCGGGCTGCGGTTTGCCTGGATCATTCCGTTGCGCTCTATTCCCACTGATATTGCCGCGTAAGAGGCATCCATATCTCCGCCATATTTTGCCGGCCCTGGTCTTTGTTGCGCAAAGCCCTTATCCGGACCGCCAAAACATCGTAAAACAGCCGGTACGTTATGCACAATTTGGAATCAACAACCGCGCGGCAGAACCACGCGGTATGTTGTTCTCATAAGGTAGTTGTATTCGGGTTTAATACCTTCATAACCGCGGCAGAGCCGCGGGGTATTAAACCCTCAACACGAATAACCCGGCCTTTTCGGGGCCGGGCGTTGGCAGAGGGGGCCACAAAGCCGCCTCATCAAGTGGCATATTAAATATAAATCAACCGGTCAAAAAAAGCAAGGCAAATTTTCCCCGCGCGGGGGCGGGCGGAGACAATAGCGTTCACCCACTTGGCAAGCCGCAAGCTTACCTTTCGACGACAATTTTTGGAGGTCTGATACCCAGGATCTGATCCGCCGAGACATGAAGCAATGCGGCAATGGAGATTATGGTAATATCAAGCGTATGTCCCTTTTTTAAAAAAGGTATGATATATTGGATAGTATGATTTCCGTATTACGGGCAGGGCCGGTTTCGGGGACGTACATTGTATGATCCGATCCGCCTTTTCGGTACAAAAAACCTCCCAAAAGCTGTTTTTCAGGCGAAACCTGGCCCGAAGTCCCTTGAAAAGGCGGGGAAACCCGGCCAAAATCCCCGGCGCGGAATTGAGTTGTATTATCGCGAGGTATCCAGACCCGAGGGCGAGCCGTTGGATAAGCGGGGACCCGGCGCAGGAAGGCGCCCCGTCAAGGGGCGTTAATTTGATAAAGGCAGCATACGCCCGGCGCCCAACAAAGGCCGCAGTACCAAACAAAGGCGCAGCAGCTTTAGCTGCGGCAGCGCGGCGGCGCCCGATAACGGCTACCGCACCGAATAAAGGGATGAATCTCCTCGCCTACCACTATGCGGGGAATAACCCGGTGAAGTATATTGATCCTGATGGGGAAGA
>JAISAN010000199.1 GCA_031266635.1 Treponema sp.
CCCCCCCCCCCCCCCCCCCCCCCCCCCCCCCCCCCCCCCCCCCCCCCCCCCCCCCCCCCCCCCCCCCCCCCCCCCCCCCCCCCCCCCCCCCCCCCCCCCCCCCCCCCAAAAAGCGGACCAAGTCAGGCGATTTCAGAGAAAAAAGTAACAAAAGAGGTTTTCCCAAAACTTCAGTTTTTGGGAAAACTGCCTTGAATTTAGGGGAAAAAGCGGCTCTTTTGCCGCTTTTTCCAAAGCCTTTCCCAAAACCAACCGGGCTATGGGAAAGGCTCAATATGTTCCCCGCCGGTTTCATACTTAAGCCGTCAGCCTCACCTGATATCAATTGTAAGTCCTATATTAATGTACCCGGGATCGCTTTGTCAATCTTGCGGCAACGGCGACGGCGTCTTTACCACCGGCGGGGGACCTTTACCCATACTGGGGCTACCTTTGATTCGTAGCGAAGGGGTTCATACCCATATGCTTTTACTTAACGAAGCAATGAAAACATGATACGCTCCAGGGTATGGATGAGGGGAAAACAAGTTTTGAGCGGTTACTGTCGGTCATGCCCGAAGGGTGGGAAGCCAAGGCAAAAGAGCTTGGGGCGTTAGTGCGCGGACGGGAACTAAAGAACGCTGTTGAGTTGCTGCGGCTGGTATCCCTCTACCTGACCGAAGGAAAATCCTTCAGCGGAACGGCGGTCTTGTTAGCGCTCGGCGGTAGTTGTTCGATAAGCAAGAAAGCGGTATTCACCCGGTTGCAACGATGCGGGGAATGGCTGCGATGGCTGTGCGAATACCTGTACCGGAACAACCACGGGATACGGGAAGCGCCGGTATGGCTGGAGGGCAGGAAGGTGAACGTACGGGGGTATTTTAAGGGGTTACAACCGGAGGGAATCGGGGAGCAGACGCTCGATTACAAACATGAGGGGGAGTATAAACCGTTGCGATTGTGTGTGTTGAGGAAACCAAAAGAAGCCGAGGAAAAGGGCCTTGAAAGCGTGAGGAAGACCCGGATGAGGAAACACGGGGACAAAGAGCTGAGCGTGGCGCAAGTGGCCTATAACCGTATGTGGTACTGGTTACATCAATACCCGATGCGTCCCCTGAATTGCTACTGGATTTGTACCGCCAGAGGTGGCAGATAGAGCTGGTGTGCAAGAGGTTAAAGTCAGTATTTAAATACCATGAGATACCGGTACAGCTTGAGCAGAGCGCCCACTCATGGTTTTACGGGAAATTATTACTGGCGGCCCTTGGTGAGACGGGGGTAAACAAGGGGCGTTTTTCCACCGCTGTTAGCGGCCCCAATAGGCTTCGGCCCAGCGCAGTTCGTCTTGCAGCCGCGCCGGTTTGGTATCCGGGCCGATGAGAACAAATTCGACGCCGGTCATTTCAGCCCAGTCCCGGAAATATTCGGCGGTCAGGGCGCTTGAGTACACCGAATGATGGGCGCCCCCGGCGATGATCCACGACTCGGCGGCGTCCCGCATATTGGGATACGGTTTCCAGAGAGCCCGGGCCACCGGCAGTTTCGGCATTGCGTTTTCAATTTTGACGGTTTCTATTTCATTGACGATCATCCTGAACCGGCCGCCCAGGTCAACCAGGGTCGCCAGGACCGCCGGTCCGGGGGCGGCGTCAAAAACCATCCGGGCGGGCGGGGCCTTTCCGCCTATTCCCAGAGGGTGTACCTCAAGCCGGGGCTTCCCCGCCGCGATGGACGGACATACCTCAAGCATATGGGCCCCCAGCGCCGCCTCCCGGCCCGGTTCAAAATGATAGGTATAATCTTCCATAAATGAAACGCCCCCCGAGAGGCCCGAGGCCATAACCTTGGCGGCCCGGACCAGCATGGATTGTTTCCAGTCTCCCTCCGCGCCGAAACCATAGCCCCGCTCCATGAGCCGCTGGCAGGCCAGACCCGGAAGCTGGGGAAGGCCGTGGAGGTCCTGAAAGGTGGTGGTAAAGGCTCCGGCGTGTTCCGTCTCCAGCATCCGGGATAAGGCGATTTCGATTTTTGCCTGTTCCCTTACGGCAGTCCGGCCCTTTCCCGGATTCCGCAGTTCCGTCTCCAGTTCATAAGCGGCTTCATATTCCCCGACCAGTTTGTCCGCCGCTTCCCCGCTTACCGTTTGGTAACACGCCGCCAGATCCCCGATTCCCCAGGTGTTGACCTGCCAGCCGAATTTTATCTGGGCCTCTACCTTGTCCCCTTCGGTAACCGCTACTTCCCGCATATTGTCCCCCAGCCGGAGAACTGTTGAATATATCCCGTCGCGGCGGGCGGCGGCGGCCCGCATCCATACGGCGGTACGGCGGCGGACTTCCGGATCCTGCCAGAATCCGGCCACTATTTTTCGGGGAAGCCGCATCCGCGCGTAGATATAACCGTGTTCCCGGTCTCCGTGGGCGGACTGGTTCAGGTTCATAAAATCCATGTCGATGCTTGCCCAGGGAATGTCCCGGTTGAATTGGGTGTGAAGATGGAGGATCGGCTTTTTGTTGATCTGTAGTCCGCCTATCCACATCTTCGAGGGCGAAAAGGTATGCATCCAGGTGATAATCCCCGCGCAGGCGGAAGCGGCGTTAGCTTCCTCGAAAACGCGGCGGATTTCTCCCGGAGACTTTGCCACCGGCTTTAATACTACCGCGCCGGGAATCGCCGGGTCCTTGTTGAATTCTTCCGCCATGATCCGGGCGTGGTCCGCCGCCTGTTTTAAGGTTTCTTCGCCGTACAGATCCTGGCTGCCCACGACAAACCAGAATTCAAATTTTTTCAGATCAAACATAGTACCCCTTTTGGTGCCAGGCACCCATTTTCGTATTATCAAATATGTCCGATTTTTTAACTACCCCGAAAAGCGGGGAGCTTCATTCCCGCGCGGTTCCCAGGTGTTCCACGGCGGCCCGTTCTATGGGAAGCCCCGCCCGGTACCGCACCATAAATTCCCCAAAGCCCCGCCGGTCTCTGGCGTCCGGTTGTACCGTTTCCCCGCCGGCGTGAACAAAAACCTTGTCCGCAAGAAAAGCCTCCAGGGTTTCGTTTTTTCCCTTTTGACTGAGGTATGCCGCCAGAAGGGCGATACCCCAGGCGCCTCCCTCACCGGCGCTTTCCATAACGGCCACAGGAACATTCAGGGCCGCCGCCATAAAACGCTGGCCCACGCCCCTGGTTTTGAACAGGCCGCCGTGCCCCAAAAGCCGCTCAAGCCTGATGTGTTCCTTTTCCGTCAAAATATCCATACCGATTTTCAAAGTCGCCATTGTTGAATACAGGGTAACCCGCATGAAATTTGCCAGGGTCAGGCCGCTGTCCGGGGTCCTGACAAAAAGTGGGCGGCCCTGCTCCAGGGCGGTAACCGGTTCGCCGCCGTAATAATTATACGAAAGAAGCCCGCCGCAATCCGCCGCGCCTTCCAGGGCTTTACGGTACAGGGTGTCGTATAAGGCGGATTTTTCAACTTTTACGCCGAATGCGCGGAGTGTTTCGTGAAACAGCCGCAGCCACGCGTCAAGATCGCTGGTACAATTATTGCAGTGAACCATGGCGGCGGGTTTCCCGGCGGGCGTGGTTACCATGTCGATTTCAGGGTAAACCCCGGCAAGCGCCTTTTCCAGAACAATCATGGCGAAAACCGAAGTGCCCGCCGAAATATTGCCGGTCCGTTCCGCCACACTGTTGGTGGCCGTCATGCCCGTTCCGGCGTCTCCTTCCGGGGGGCAGAGGGGAATGCCCGCCGGTAAATTACCCGCCGGGTCCAGAAGCTTTGCCCCCTCCGCGCTTAAAACCCCGGCGGCTGTCCCGGCCGTTAAGACCCTGGGCAGAATATCCCCAATCCGTAAATTTAAACCCTCCCCGCGCATCAGCAGGTCAAACTGTTCCATCATCCGGGGCTGGTAATTTTTTGTCTCCGGGTCAATGGGAAAGATCCCCGAAGCGTCCCCTATACCGGCAACTTTTTCCCCCGTGAGCTTCCAGTGTACATAAGCGGCCAGGGTACTTAAAAAACAAATGTCCTTTACGTGGTCTTCCCCGTTCAGAATGGCCTGATAGAGGTGGGCAATACTCCAGCGCTGGGGAATATTAAAATGGAATTGTTCGCTTAAAATTTGAGACGCTTTTTCCGTCATGGTGTTTCGCCAGGTACGAAAGGGAACCAACTGGCCGCCGTTTTTATCAAAAGGAAGATACCCGTGCATCATGGCGGAAATGCCGATGGCCCCCACCCCGGTAAGGGAGATGCCGTAACGGCCGGTAAGTTCCGCGGACAGGTTTTGAAAACTGCCCTGTATGCCCGTCCATACCTCATCCGTATGGTAGGTCCATATCCCGTTCTCCAGCCGGTTCTCCCAGTCATACGCGCCCGACGCGAGGGGCGCAAAATCTTCCCCGATCAGCACCGCCTTGATCCGGGTGGAACCGAGTTCAATACCCAGAAAGGTTCCGCCCGCGTTGATCATGTCTTTTACCGCCGCCATTATTTCCGCCTCCCTTCATTCGCGGTGGGGTCTCATACCCATTTCCTTTTTCGCCTTATTCGCCGTGGCGGTTACTATTTTATTTTGTTGTCCGGGCCTTGGAATACAGATCAAACGCCACCGCTGCCAGCAGTACAAAACCCTTAATCGCCTGCTGCCAGTCGGTACTGACGCCCAGGATAGACATGCCGTTATTCAGAATGCCGATAAAGAGGCCGCCCACTACCGCCCCGATGATAGTCCCTATACCGCCGGAAACCGCCGAACCGCCCACATAACAGGCGGCGATGGCGTCCATCTCAAAATTCTGACCCGCTTTCGGCGTAGCGGCGTTCAGGCGGGCGGCGAAAACCAGGGCGGCTATTGAGGCAAGAACCGCCATATTGGTATATATCCAGAACATCACCCACTCGGTTTTGACCCCCGAAAGTTTTGCCGCCTTTGCGTTGCCGCCCAGCGCGTATATATGGCGGCCCTGCACGGTTCTCGACGCGACAAAGTGATACCCCACAATAAGGACGCCCAGGACAATCAAAATATTCGGCAGGCCCCGGTAGAGGGCAAAAACAATCGTAAAAGCCATAAGCACCACGGCAATGGCCGCCAGTTTGGTTATCCAAATACCCTTGGGCAGCAGATCAAAGTTGTACTCCTTCTGCTTTTTGCGTTTGCTAATCTCATTTATGATGATGAACAGGACAATCGCCAGCCCGATGACGATAGAAAAAAGGTGAAACGTCATGCCGCCTATTCTAAGGCCCCCCAGGGGATCGGGAATGTAACCGGAAGATATTACCTGGAATTCTTTTGGAAAAGGCGCCTTTGTTTGTCCCTGCATAATAACCTGTCCCAGCCCCCGGAACATCAACATTCCCGCCAGGGTTGCGATAAAAGGGGGGACCCGTACAAAGGCAATCCAGAAACCCTGCCACATACCGATTACCGCTCCCATAAGCAGCGCCACAAACATGGTCAAGAAGGGATTCAAATGCATATCTACAATCATCACCCCGCATACCGCTCCCACCAGACAGACAATGGAACCTACTGAAAGGTCAACGTTACCGGTAAGGGTGCAAAGCAGCATACCGACCGCGAGAATCAGCACATAACTGTTTTGCAATACAAGGTTGGTCAGATTCACCGGCCGGAAAAAAACGCCCCTTGTCAGGATGCCGAAGAAAACCATTGCCGCCGCCAGCGCGATAAGCATCCCGTATTGCCGTGAATTTTTTTTCAATATCGCAAATAAACTGTTCATTGTGTCTCCCCGTTTCCCCTCAGTTGGATAGAATATACCCCATAATCTCTTCCTGCGTTGCGGTCTTGCCTTCCATTTCAGCGGTAATCCGCCCTTCGCTCATAACGTAAATCCGGTCGCTCATGCCGATAATTTCCGGCATTTCACTGGATATAAGCATACAGGCTATGCCCTGAGCGGCCAGACTGTTGATAATCGTATAAATTTCATGCTTGGCGCCCACGTCAATGCCCCGGGTCGGCTCGTCCAGAATGAGAACCCGGGGGTCCGAGAATAACCACTTTGCCAGCACTACCTTTTGCTGGTTGCCCCCGGAAAGGTTTCCCGCGAGCTGCAAAATTGACGGCGTTTTTGTATTCAGTTTTTTGCGGTATTCCTCCGCCGCGCGGATCTCCTCCTGCTCGTTAATGACGCCGCCTTTGGATATTTTTTTTAGCTTTGCCAGGGTGGTATTTTCTTTGATGGTTTCAATCAGCACCAGGCCGAATTCCTTCCGGTCCTCGGTTACATACGCAAGGCCCTGTCCAATCGCCCTGGGAATCGAATCCAGATTCACCGCCCGGCCCTCGATCAGAATCTGCCCGCTGATATGTTCCCCGTAATATTTGCCGAAAATGCTGGTGGCCAGTTCAGTGCGCCCGGCGCCGACGAGTCCGGCCAGCCCCACCACTTCTCCGGCCCGCACGGTAATATTCACATTGTCCAGTTTTTTCCGCTCAGGGTTGTCAGGATTATAGACCGTCCAGTTCCGTATTTCAAATATAACGCCGCCTATGGGGTTGTTCCGTTTGGGAAACCGGTCGGTAATTTCCCGGCCCACCATACCCTTGATAATCCGGTCTTCGCTGATCGATGCTTTACCGTCCGCGTCCCGTTCCACCTCCAGGGTCTCAATGGTTTTACCGTCCCGCAAAATGGTAATGTGATCCGCCACTTCCGCCACTTCGTTCAGTTTATGGGAAATCAGCACCGATGAGATGTTGTTCTGATCCCTCAGTTCCCGCAGAATTTGAAGCAAGTGATCGCTGTCATGTTCATTAAGCGCCGAGGTAGGCTCATCCAGAATCAGGATTTTTGCGTCCTTTGCCAGGGCTTTGGCGATTTCCACCAACTGCTGCTTGCCCACCCCCAGCTTGTTCACGGGCATATTGGGGTTTTCTTTCAAACCCAATTTCCGCATATATATCAGCGCGTCGTCCCGCGTTTTGTCCCAGTTAATGATATGGTATTTTGCCCGCTCATCCCCCAAAAAAATATTTTCCGCTATGGAAAGGTAGGGACTGAGGGCCAGCTCCTGATGGATAATTACGATGCCGGTCTTCTCGCTTTGTTTAATGCTGGTAAAGGCGCAGGGCTTCCCTTCAAATATGATGTCCCCCTCGTATGTACCGTAGGGGTATACGCCGGACAGAACCTTCATGAGGGTGGATTTTCCCGCGCCGTTTTCTCCCACCAGGGCGTGAATTTCCCGTGGTTTTATCTGAAGGTTAACCTTGTCCAGCGCCACCACGCCGGGAAAGGTCTTGGTGATATTTTTCATTTCGAGCAAAACAGCCTGGTTCGGCATAATACGCTCCGTCCGGTGAAAGGAAGCGCCCGAATCCCGCCGGGGGTTCCGGCACTTCCCGTAAACCGGTTCCAAATTCGCCTGACCCTTCGGTATTACGATAAGACAATTTCAAAAACCCGGCTGTTTGAAATCGTTTCCGGTGGAACCGGTTTTTTTTGAATTCTCCGCTTACAGGCCAAGTACCGCGGCGCTGTGATACCCCGTATCAATGACCGCTTCCCGGAGATTGTCTTTGGTAACAATAACCGAATCCAGCAGCAGAGACGGAACGATTTTAACGCCGTTGTTGTAACTCGTCGTATCCAGACCCTCGGGGGTTCCGCCCTGCATAAGGGTGTCTACCAGGGTAACGGTGGCGGCCCCCAGGGTACGGGTGTCCTTCAGTACGGTGGCGTACTGTTCCCCGGCAAGAATGGATTTGCAGGACGCGGCGATACAATCCTGTCCGCCCACCACCGGGAGCGGCTTGCCGGGAGTGCTGCCGTAACCAACGGCTTTACAGGCTTCCAGCGCCGACAGGCTGATGGGGTCATAGGGGGAGAGAATGCCGTTAAGCACCACATTGCCGGAATAATGCGCCGAAAGCAGATTTTCCATACGCTTCTGGGCTTCCGCGGAGTCCCATCGCAGCGTACCGATTACAGCCCGGTCGATCTGGCCGGAGGGCACTTTCAATACGCCCCGGTCAAAATAGGGTTTCAGTTTGTCCATCGCACCCTGGTAAAAACCAACGGAATTATTGTCGTCCGGGGAACCGGCGAATAATTCGATAATGACCGGCTTTCCGGCGGACGCCTGGTCCAGCTTAAGACCGGTAATCAGAATATCGCCCATCTGTCCGCCGACTTTGTAGTTGTCGAAGGAGACATAATAATCCACATTGGGGGACTGCATAAGAAGCCGGTCATAGGAGATAACAGGAATTCCCGCGGCGGCGGCGTTTTCAAGCTGATTGGAAAGGGCCGAACCGTCAATGGATGCGATAACCAGGATTTTTACCCCCTTGGTGATCATATCGTCAATCTGACGGGTCTGGGTGGCAATGTCGTCGTCTGAATATTGCAGATCTACGGCGTATCCTAATTTTTCCAAACCTTCCTTGACGGCGTTGCCGTCTTTTATCCAGCGTTCCTCCGACCGGGTGGGCATCACCACGCCGATTAAGCCTTTTTCGCCCCCGCCCTGCTGGCCGCCGCCCCTGCGTTCACAAGCCACAAAAATGGTTCCCGCAGCCAGGCACAAGACCAAAACGGCTGTTAAAACCTTTTGTTCCCTCTTCATTTCCTTCCTCCACAAGTAAAAAATACGTGAACCCCAATTTTACGCATACGTTCACATTATGGCTATGAAGGCAGTATATTACGGAAATTCGCAGCTGTCAAATTTTCGGCTCCGGGGGCCGAACCCCCCGGTTTCGGACTAAAATCCGGCATTTTTCCCGGGGCCAAACGGCCGTGAAAAATTCCGGGCCGGGGCGGCGGTACGCAAATCTCACCGGAAACGGCATCAGCGTTTGTTCAGTTTTTCTATCGCCGTTTCCAGGGCCCGAAGCCGCACCACCCGGCCGCCCCCCAGTTCGGGGAAGGCCCGGTAACGCTCGCCGTCATCGGAAAAGGGGGAATCTTGTTCACCGGGAAAGGGGGCGTAACGTTTCTGGCTCCACCGGAGGCCGGGGTCTCCCAAAGACGCCTGGGGCTGCCGGGGATCAAAATAAATAAAGGATTCATGCGCCCCCCGTTCGGACAGGGGCGCTTCATCGGTACACTGAAGGTAGCGGATAAGCCCGGCGGAAAAATCAATTGACTGGATGATCGCCGAATGGGACATATCGCCGCCGGAACCCCTGAACAGGAGGATATCCGCAGGTTTGAGATTGGAGATTTCATCTTTGACCGCGATAATATGGGAGCTTCGCGCGTTAAAAAACGAAGTTCCCACATACCAGGAAGGATCATCGCCCCGCCTGACTCCCAGGCTCCGGCTCAGGGCCCGGCCCAGATCCAGCCCGCCCTGCCGCGCAACACGGGAAAGAATATGCCAGACAAAGCCGGAACAGTCCATCCCCGCCAGGCCCACACAGTACAAATAATTGTAGACATCGGTTTCCTCGATCCCCTGGCCGGATACCAGCACGTATGGCCGGTGGGGCAGGCCCCGGTAGGCGCCGGCCTTCATCCGGGCTATGTCGAACAGGTCCCGGGAACTGGTCCAGCTTTGGCGGGGAATATCGAAAATTATCACCTTTTCCCGGCCGTCGGAGAGGGCGTCCGTATAGGCCCCGAAATCGCCGGATTGAAGCGCCTCATCAACAAGGGGCCAGAGAAAATCCGGGTTTCCCTTGCCTCCGCCCAGAAATTCCCAGCCTTCTTCGGAGAGCGTGTCCCGCTCGTTGTTTTGGGCAAAGGGCATGCGAAGGTTCATTACCTTGCCGCCGATTATTTTGGTTTTGAAGCAGAGCCGGTAAGCTTCTTCTATCCACCCTTCAAGACCCCGGCCCCAAATACGAAAGGGGTCGGAAAAGGCTTCCAGGGCTTCGGCGCCGCCGGTATCGTCAGCCGCAAGGAAAGTCCGGGGCCCCGCAAGGACCAGAACCAGGAGAACAAGGGGAAAAACCGCTTCCCCCCGCACTTCATTCCTCCTTGAGCGCCCTGGCCAATTCGGCGCCTTTTTCTTCCAGAGCCTTGAGGTCTTCCGCCGTAGGGGCGCCCGGCCATTCATACGATTCGATACTGGTCCATTTGAGGTTTTCAATGGCCGCTTCGTAGTCTTTTTTCGCGCCCCCGATCCAGCCCCAGGAACCGATCCGTAAAACTTTTTTTCCATAAATATGTTTGCGCCGGAAAATGTCCAGCACGTATGACATGGGGGGGAACATGGCGTATTCATAGGTGGGCATGGCAAGTACAATACCGGAACATTGATAAGCGCTGGTCAGCACCCAGGAAATGTTTTCATCGGGAATCCGGTGCGCCGTATAGGGAACCCCTTCTTTTTCTATCCCCCGGATCACCGCTTCCACTCCCGCTTTGGTAAGGCCGTACATAGAACCCCAGATAACGGCGATTTTCTTTTCCGCCGGGCCCTTTGCCCAGGAAGCGTATGTCAGGTACTGATCTATGATTTTCTTTGGGTCTTTCCGCCAGACCAGGCCGTGGCTGGGGGCCACACATTTAATGTCGAGGCCCGCGGTTTTTTGTACCGCCCGTTCCACAAAAGAGGAAAACGACGAGAGAATATTGGCAAAATAGCGGAGCCCTTCGGCTTCAAAAAAGGCGAGTTCTTTTTCGTTAAATTCATCGTCAAAAACCCGGTCCCCGGTGCCCTGGTCAAAGTTCCCCAGGGCCCCGAAAGAACCAAAGGCGTCGCAGGTAAAGAGGGTCCCCGAAGCCGGTTCCCAGGTAAGCATGGTTTCGGGCCAGTGGATGTTGGGGGTTTCAAAAAAACGCAGAACCTTCCCGCCCCCCAGGTCCAGGGTATCCCCGTCTTTTACCGCCCGCAGCCCCTCTGTTACCTTGTAAAAGGTTTTTACCAGGTTTATTCCCTTGGCGGTGGCCAGAATCTCCGCCCCCGGATTCTGTTTTCGGAACTCCGGGAGCCAGCCTGTATGATCCGGTTCCAGATGGTTAAGAATGAGATAATCGATCCGGGAAAAATCCAGGCCGATGGAATTGAGACACCCCGCAAGCTGTCCCGGCGCCCCTGTCCAGTCCCTGACCAAATCAACAAGGGCGGTTTTTTCCCCCCGTATGATGTATGAATTCAGGGAAACCCCGTCGGGAATGGGCCAGATTCCCTCAAATAAATCGTTGGTTTTAATATCAGCGTGGAGGCAAAAAACCCCTTCCGCAATAACTTGAGCCTTCATTTTGTCCTGATTGTCCTGAATTCAAAAAAGGGAACATCTGGAAACCCTGTGGATTTCCGTATGTTCCCTGAAGAAAACCGCTTATTCCCGGCCAATTCCAAAACCGCTTGTTTTGCAATGGGCTTTTGCGTTTTTAAGGCCGCAGTTTCAAAATCCGATACTTTGAAACCGCCGTTCCTTATAATACGCGCACGGTTTTCTTCCTGCTATGATAGGAAAACGACAGCCAAAGCTGCTTTTGAAAACCGGAATTTTCAAAAATTCCCTAAACTATCAACGTTTAAGCACGGAAACGACCCGTTCCAGCACCTTTTTCCGGTCCAGGGGCTTCACAATATAGCTTTTTGCCCCCATGAGAAGGGACTTTTTGACCACATCCTCCTTTCCCAGGGCGCTTACCATGATTACCACCGCATTTTTGTCAAATTCCAGTATTTTCTCGAGAGCGGAAACACCATCCATGACCGGCATGGTAATATCCATAGTAACCAAATCAATATTTGGATACAATTCTTTGTATTTTTCGACCCCCTGGGCGCCGTCTGCGGCGGTTCCCGCAACCTCAAACCCCTCGGAGGTGAAAATTTGCCCAAGTTGCTTTGCAATGAACATGGAATCATCAACTACCAAAACCCGGTATGAATTACCTTCCGGTTTTATGCCATCGGGGGCTTTGTCGTTGATGTTGGGCATATCACTCTTTGCTATCATGCGGTACGCTCCTCTTCTAAACTATACTGTATGGTATAGTTTATGGCAAGTCAAGTGGGCACTCGTTCAAGACAAAGACATGGAACCGGAAATACCGGATTTTTGCGCCTTTCACAAAACTCAGGTTTTTTTGTGAAAGCTTCTTTTGCTTCAGAATTCATCTTTGTTTTGGCCTGGCTCCATATTGGCAAACTCTGGTACTATGATGCCATGAAGGGCAAATTTTTGCTAGCGCCTATGTCGGAACTGAGCCACCGGGCTTTGCGGGAATTAATAGAAGATTTTGGCGCTTGTGATGAATATTTTTCCGAAATGATCAGCGCCGGCGCCCTGCTGGGCGGCGGTCCGTTTGAAGCGTGGTATACCGACCCGCTGCCCCGGCCGGAAAAGCTGGTTTACCAGCTCGAGGGCTCTGACCAGGACCGGATTATCCGGGCCGCCGCGCTGCTGGATCGCCGGGACTGTGCGGGAATAGACATTAATATGGGTTGTGCCGCCCCGGCAATCCGCCGGACCGGCGCGGGGGCGGCCTGGATGGTTTCCATAGACCGGGCCGGGGAACTGATGGCCGGGCTGCGGAAGGCGGTCAAAAAACGGCTCAGCGTCAAACTCCGCATCGGTTTTGAGGAAGATTTTGATTATCTCCTTCGTTTCTGCCGCCGCCTTGAAGAAGCGGGGACAGAGCTAATCACCCTCCATCCCCGGACCGCCAGGGAAAAGTTCAGGCGGAACGCCCGCTGGGACTATACGGTCCGGCTCCGGCAGGAACTGAAAATCCCCGTGGCGGGAAATGGGGACATACACGACGCCGAAGCCCTGCGCCGCCGCTCGGCCGCCGGGGAATGTGACGCCCTCATGGTAGGCCGGGGAGCGGTACGGGCGCCCTGGATCTTTGCCCAGGCCCGGGCGCTGGAAGCCGGTAAAACCCCGCCGCCGTTTAACCGGGAAGAAACGGCCCTTCGTTTTCTCGATCTGGTATCCCGTTATCAGCCCCCGGAATTCCACCTGAGCCGGGCCCGGCGTTTTTTTGCCTATTACTGCGACAGCCTGACCTGGGCCCACCACGTAAAAACCCTTCTGGGCCGGGAAACGGAACTTTCCGGTATGGCCCGGATCTTGGCCGCTTATTTTCGGGAACACCCGGAAGAAAGGCACAGGCTGTAGGGAACCTCTGAAAACCCCGGTTGGGTTTCCAGAGGTTCCCTATAACAAATTAGCGGGAGAAATGAGCCGCCGCGCGGCAGGCCCTGGCCGGCGCTTCTACACTCCCAGCGCCTTTCTGAAATTTTCCACCACCTGTTCCACCGCGGGGCGGGCGTCCACGTCTATGAGGAGGCCCTTGCCCCGGTAAAAACCGATAAGGGGGGCGGTCTGATCCCGGTAAACCTCAAGACGTTTCTGAACTGCTTCCGCCTTGTCATCATCACGGGTGTAAACTTCGCCGCCGCAGGAATCACAGACCCCGTCCTGTTTCGGCTTGTTAAAAACCTGGTGATAGTTGGTTCCGCATGCCCGGCAGACCCGGCGGCCTCCCAGGCGTTCCAGCACTGAGGAATCGGGTATATCGAAGTTCACCACCTGATCAACAGCGGAAAAGGCCGCCAGGGCTTCCGCCTGGGGGATGGTCCGGGGGAAGCCGTCCAGGATATAGCCCTTTTGGGCATCGGCCTGGCTGAGCCGTTCCTTTACCAGCGCTATGGTGGTTTCATCGTCCACCAGTTTTCCCGCGTCGATGATGGCTTTGACCTTGAGCCCCAGGGGGCTTTTTGCCGCTATGGCGGCGCGGAATATGGCGCCGGTACTGATATGGGGCAGCTTGAGGATTTCCACTGCTTTGGCTGCCAGAGTGCCCTTGCCCGCACCGGGGGGGCCAAGAAAAATAAGCTTCATGTATGTACTCCTGTACTATATTTAAGCGCGAAGCGCAACAAAGTCCTAGCCAAAACCAACATCAAGGGCCAACATCACCGCAAAACCGATCATAAGGCTCAGGGTTGCGATATGTTCATTTCCCGCCTGACGGGATTCGGGGATAACTTCTTCGACCACTACAAAAATCATAGCGCCCGCGGCAAAGGCCAGCGCGTAGGGCAGGATGAACTGGATATAAAAAACCAGGGCCGCTCCCAGCACCCCGGCGACAGGTTCCACCACACCGGAGAGCTGGCCGTACCAGAAGGCCCGTCTCCGGCTCATGCCGTCCCGGCGAAGGGGGATGGAAACGGCGGCCCCCTCAGGAAAATTTTGCAGGCCGATCCCCAGGGACAGGACGGCGGCTCCGGCAAATCCCGCGCCGGGGATTCCCGCGGCGGCAGCCCCAAAACCCACCCCCACCGCCAGTCCTTCGGGGATGTTATGGAGGGTAATAGCCAAAACCAGCAGAACCGAACGGCCCCAATTGGTTTTGATCCCCTCCGCGGCGGGCGCTTCGATGTGCAGATGGGGAAGAAGCCAGTCTGCCAGCCGGAGAAAAGCTCCCCCCGCCAGAAAACCCGTCACTGCGGGAAACCAGGGGGCGATCCCCAATGTTTTAGCCATAGTAATAGCCGGTTCCAGCAGGGACCAAAAACTCGCGGCGATCATGACTCCCCCGGCGAATCCCAGCATCCCGTCCAAAATTTTCCGGTTGATGGTTTTGAAGAAAAAAACTGTTGCCGCTCCCAGGGTCGTAGCGCCGTAGGTAAAGAGGGTAGCCAGCAGGGCCTGTAATACCACATGCTGATTCTGAAACCATTCCATCTATAATTGAATAATAGGATAATTAACCCCGCCACACAAGCCGGCGCGGTAATAGCAGC
>JAISAN010000019.1 GCA_031266635.1 Treponema sp.
ATGGCGGGCCGGGGGCGGCTGGAAGATGTACCGCCCATTAAAAACGAAAAGCTTTTTATGCTGCGGAACGGCAAGTGGTGGCCCCTGGCGGAACCGGTAAATTATGACCGGCCCTTTGCCGGGGTAAGCCTTGCCGCGGTTTTTGCCGATGAGTACGCAAAAAAATTCGGCGTAAAAACCGGGCTTATCCCCTGCGCCGACGGGGGAAGCAGTCTCGATGAATGGGCCGTGGGGGGCCAGCTTTATTCCCATGCCCTTGCGTTAACCAGGCTGGCCCAGCGGGTCAGCGAAGTAAAGGCCATCCTCTGGCATCAGGGGGAGGCTGAAAGCGGCAGCGAGGAAAAAGCCCGGACCTATAAGCCCCGGTTTCTCAGCATCCTTTCCAGCCTGCGGGAAGCATGCGGCCTTGAGGATATTCCGGTTATCTTGGGGGAACTGGGGAATTTTCTTGGCGATTGCGCGGAAGAAAACCTCCAATATTATCCCCTGGTAAATAAAGCCCTGGCGGAAATTGCCGCCCCGGATTCCGGCATCGGCCTGGCCTCGGCGGAGGGGCTGGGGGCCAACAGCGACAATCTGCATTTTAACGCCCAATCCTGCCGCATCTTCGGCGGCAGATACTTCCAAAAATACCTGGAACTGCGCGGCGCGGCAGGGAAATGAACCTCCCCGCACGGAAGGCCGGGACTCGAATTTACCGGAAGTCCCCGGCGGATTTTATCTCATCGCAATATTCGCAGCGGTAGGTCCGTTGTTCGGGATTCTCCAGATGAAAAATATGGGGAATGTATTTTTCCGTGGAGGTGATGCACCGGGGATTTTTGCAGATCAGTACGTCCTCCACCCGATCGGGAAGTTTGAGTTTTATCTTTTCCGTGATGGCCTCGTTTTCGATGATGTTCACCGTGATGTTTGGATCGATGAGACCCAGGAGATCAAAGTTGATGGCGATGGTATTGTCGATCTTGATAATGTCCTTCCGGTCCATCCGCCGGGAACTGGCGTTCACCACAAAGGCCACATTGTAGGGGGCCCTGTCCAGGCCCAGCCAGTTGAAAATCCGTATCCCCTGCCCCGCCTTGATATGATCGATGACGATCCCGTTTTTTATTTCATCTATATTTAACATGGTTTCCTCCTGTTATTTTTTTACCGCGCCAAAATAAAGGGTATTAATACCGCAGGGCCAAGCCCTGCACCCGCCGCCTGCGGCGGCTTCCGTGGCAAGCCGCGGGGTATTAAACCCTTCGTTTCCTCACTCGCTCGATCATGCCCGTGCAAGCACGGTCGCGATTTCGCTCCGTTCGTCAATCAACAACTCCCAGCACCGACGCGAGCAGGGCCATCCGCACATACATACCGTATTTGGCCTGTTTAAAATAGGCGGCCCGGCTGTCCGCGTCCACCTCCACGGCGATTTCGTTGACCCGGGGCAGAGGGTGGAGGATGATAAGATTTTTTTTCGCCAGCTTCATCTTTTCCCGGTTCAGCACATAGGTATCTTTAAGGCGGATATAATCCTCCTCGTTAAAAAAGCGTTCCCGCTGCACCCTGGTCATATAAAGCACGTCCAGGCCGGGCATGGCCTCTTCCAGGCCGCCGGTTTCAAGATATTCGATGTGCTCCCTGGCCAGGAGCCGGGTAATGTATTCGGGGGCCTGAAGCTCCGGGGGCGAAACAAAGACCAGCCGGATATTATCGTACCGGGCCAGGGCTTTGGCCAGGGAATGGACGGTCCGGCCAAACCTCAGGTCCCCGCAGAAACCCACCGTAAGCCCCCCGATAGAATCCCCCAGACCGGCCCCCGGCTTTCCCCGGAGCCGCTTGATGGTAAGGAGGTCCGTCAAGGTCTGGGTAGGGTGATGGTGGCCGCCGTCCCCGGCGTTGATCACCGGAACAGGGGAATACCGGGAGGCCAGGAGGGCGGCCCCTTCCTTGGGGTTCCGCATCACAATAGCGTCGGCGTAAGCGGCGGCCATCCGCACCGTATCGGCCAGACTTTCCCCCTTGGCGGCGGAACTGGAACCCGGATCGGCAAAGCCCAGGCAGCTCCCCCCCAGCCGCAGCATGGCAGCCTCAAAACTCAGGCGGGTCCGGGTACTGGGTTCAAAAAACAGGGTCGCCAGCAGCTTCCCCCGGCAACTGTCCCGCAGGTATGCCCCGTCCTCCTCGATCCGTTCCGCCAGGGCGAACAGATCGTCCATCTCCTCCACACTGAAATTCAGCGGTTCAATCAGGGATCGTCCCGCAAGCATCGTTTCTCCCAATCGTTCCTCCCCCCTGTCAAATTCGCAAAAAAAAACCGCCCCAATGGCGGTTAATAAATACCAAAACCAAAAAAACCGGACAGGCAGCTCTCTGCCGGAACCAACCCGCAGCGGCGGATAAGGCGGTAAGTCTCCCCTGTTCTGTCCTTCATGTCTCCCATCATACCCCAAGCGGCCCATTGGCGCAAGGGGGCGCAGTAAACGCGCCCCGTCAAGGGGCGTGAGGCAAAAAATACCAGCGCACGCCCGGCGCTCAATAAAAGCCACAGTACCGGTTCCATGCGCGAAGGCTTTAGCCTGAGCAGCGCGCCGCGGACGCAGGAAAGAGGGGGGGGCCACTTTCCGGGCATTTTCTCACGGTGGGCACATTTTTTTTGGCCCCCCCTGGGCGCCAGCCGTGCTGGGCAAGGCTTCCGCCCACCCCCCTGATTTGACCATTCTCCGTACATGCGGAAGCGCCCCTTTTTCCCTTTATTCGCTAGTTTTACCTCTACCGGGGGGGCGAAGAACCTGCTTACGCAGGGGAGGTGTTACCTGATTGGTATAACACGCTCAATGTTTCGCGTGCCATATTGGGTACTCTTGCTATAGGAGGGCTGTCGCTTTTTCTGACGCAGGCTTTGGCCTGGCCTTCGGACCCGTGCGCCCCGCCGCAAGGGAAATCCCTTCCGCTGATACGCCTATGGGGCAAAAATGGTTAAATCCGCTTGTTGATATTTTTCTTTGGTATAATCCCCATAGCCGTTTTCATACTGTTGAATAAAGGGTATTAATACTGCAGGGCAAGCCCTGCACCCGCCGCCTGCGGCGGCTTCCGCGGCAAGCCGCGGGGTATTAAACCCGTCGTTTCCTCACTCGCGCGGTCATGCCCCTGCCAGCACCCGCGCGATCTCGCTCCGCTCGTCAATCAAGCAAATAGTACCGTATGCCAGAATAACAATTCAGGAGGGAAAGTCGCGGCAACTTACCTGCCCCACGTTCCAGCCACGTCGCGAGAGTAGTG
>JAISAN010000100.1 GCA_031266635.1 Treponema sp.
TTTTGTTTGGCCGCCAGTGCCCGCTCGCAGTCAATCTCCTGGGGCCATTCGGCGGCGTCTACCATCAGGACGGTTTTGTGGCTTTTGACTTCCAGTATACCCTCGGTGGTAAAGGCGGAACGCCAGACGCCGCCCCTTTCCCGGATCTTTAATATGCCGGTAACCACCGGGGCGGTAAAAAAAGAATGATCCGTGTATATCCCGATTTCGCCGTCCGCCAGGGTGATGACGACGGCTTCCACGGAGGCGGAATAAAAAAGCCGGTAGGGGGTATGGACCTCGAAGGGGAAGAATTTCGCCATGTTAAGTTCCGGCTCTTTCCAGCGCGTCGTCGATACTGCCGGCCATAAAGAACGTCTGCTCCGGCAGGGAATCACATTCGCCGTCCAGGATCATCCTGAACCCCCGGATGGTTTCCTTCACCGGCACATAGCGGCCCCCGATGCCGGAGAATTTTTCCGCCACATAAAAGGGCTGGCTGAAAAAACGCTGAATCTTCCGGGCCCGGGCCACCGTAAGCTTGTCTTCCGCGGAAAGCTCGTCCATGCCGAGGATGGCGATGATGTCCTGGAGTTCCTTGTACCGCTGGAGAATCTGTTTGGTGTCCTGGGCGGTACGGTAATGTTCCTCCCCCACGACCGCGGGATCCAGAATCCGGGACGTGGAGCCCAGGGGATCCACCGAGGGGTAGATCCCCAGCTCGACAATTTTTCGGGAGAGCGCCGTGGTGGCGTCCAGATGGGCAAAGGTCGTGGCCGGGGCCGGATCGGTAAAGTCATCGGCGGGAACGTAGACCGCCTGAACGCTGGTGATGGAACCCCGGGAGGTGCTGGCGATCCGTTCCTGGAGGCCCCCCATCTCGTTGGCCAGGGTGGGCTGGTAGCCTACGGCGCTGGGAATCCGGCCCAGCAGGGCGGAAACTTCGGCCCCGGCCTGGATGAACCGGAAGATATTGTCGATGAAAAGCAGCACATCCTGGCCGCCCTGATCCCGGAAATGTTCCGCCATCGTGAGCCCCGCCAGGGCAACCCGCATACGGGCGCCGGGGGGTTCGTTCATCTGGCCAAAAACCAGGGCGGTTTTTTCGATCACCCCGGATTCGTTCATTTCCTTCCAGAGATCCGCCCCTTCCCGGGATCGTTCTCCCACCCCGGCGAAAACCGAGTAGCCGGAATGTTGGGTGGCAATGTTGCGGATCAGCTCCATGATAATCACCGTCTTGCCCACTCCGGCGCCGCCGAAAAGGCCGATCTTCCCCCCCTTGGCGTAGGGGGCGATAAGGTCGATCACCTTGATGCCGGTTTCAAGAACTTCCGTGGCGGGCCGCTGTTCCTCGAAACCCGGCGCGGGCTGATGGATGGAGGCGTACTGGGACGCGGTGAATGTTCCCCGGTCGTCGATGACTTTGCCGGTAACGCTGAACATCCGGCCCAGTACCGCTTCCCCCACGGGTACCCGGATGGGGCCGCCCGTATCTTCCGCGGCAAGGCCGCGGCGCAGGCCTTCGGTGGCCTCCATGGCGACGCAGCGGACCCGGTTGTCCCCGATATGCTGTAATACTTCCAGTATTACCGGGGCCTGCGCCGCGGTTCCGGATGCCGGAACGTCCCGCTTGATCTCCAGGGCGCTCAGGAGCGGAGGAATCTGTCCTTCCTCAAAACGGACATCCACCACGGGGCCAACTATCTGGGTGATAATACCTGTACCGGCCATATTTGCTTCCTCACTTCCTCATTTTACTTTTAAAAACTTCCGGGGACCCCCGGCGGGTCTCCTTCATCCGTTTAACGCCGCCGAACCGGAAACGATTTCCGACACCTCCTGGGTGATCCCCGCCTGCCGGGTCCGGTTGTAATTGATCTGCAAAACCGAAAGCATATCCTCGGCGTTTTTGGAGGCCTCGTCCATGGCGGCCATCCGGGCGCTTTGTTCGCTCACGTACGCTTGCACCAGCGAACCATACACAATGCCCCTGATGTAAAAGGGAACCAGGGCGTCAAACACGGCGGTCTTGGAGGGGAGGAATTCAAAGTGAAGTTCCACCCGTTTTTGCCCCTCATCCCGGGAAAGTTCGGTATGCATTTTTTCCGCGTCCAGGGGGAGAAGCTGCCGTTCCCGGGGAAACAGTTTGACGGCGCTGTGCATGTGGGTATACACAATGTGTATTTCATCAAACATACCCCAGAGGTATTGGGAAACGATATAATCGGCGATCTCCCGGGCGTTTTCCATGGTGGGTATTTGGGAATGGAAAGAAAAATTTTCCAGAATAAGATAGGGGGAATTGATAAAATACCGGTACCCGATGGAGCCGATGAGGATCAGCAAGGGGTTGGAAACCCGGCCGCAGAGATCGCTGACCTGGCGGAAGATGTTGGCGTTGTAACCCCCCGCCAGACCTTTGTCGCTGGTAATCACCACAATTGCCGTATGGGGAGTTTTGCTCCGCCCGGCGGTGAGGAATTCGCTTTCCACCCGGCCCGCTCCGGCCAGGATGTCCCACATGGATTTTTGAATCCGCCGGAAAAAGGGCTCCGTGTCTTCCAGCACCCGCCGTCCCTTCCGCAGTTTTGCGGTGGAGATAAGGTTCATCGCCTTGGTAACCTGGAGGGTCTGCCTGATGGCCCGCATCCGCAAACGGACATCCCGTAAATTCGCCATAATTTTCCTATTGTTTTTGCTTGAACTCGTTTTGCGTGAGTTCTTTGTAACTTTCGATGGCGGTTCTGAGATCCTGCTCAAGCTCCGCCGTAATGGATCCGGTTTTGGCGATGGTTTCCGGAATCTTCCCGTGATGGCTTTGGAGGTATTCCAGAAAACCCTTGATGAAGGAAGCCGTCTTGTTCACCGCCACTTCCATGAGGTAACCGTTGACCGCCGTAAAGAGGATCGCCGTCTGGTCCTCCATGCTGTAGGGGGAGAACTGGGGCTGCTTCAGGGCCTCCATGAGCCGCTCGCCCTGGTTCAACTTGTCCTGGGTAGCTTTGTCCAGGTCGCTGCCGAACTGGGCAAAAGCGGCCATTTCCCGGTACTGGGCCAGATCCAGCCGGAGCCTACCTGAGACTTTGCGAATCGCCTGTGACTGGGCGGAGCCCCCGACCCGGCTCACCGAAAGGCCCACATCCACCGCGGGCCGGAAGCCGGAATTAAAAAGTTCCGAATCCAGAAAAATCTGCCCGTCGGTGATGGAGATTACATTGGTGGGAATATAGGACGATATGTCTCCCGCCTGGGTTTCCACGATGGGAAGGGCGGTGATGGAACCCCCGCCCCGTTTTTCCGAAAGTTTGGCCGACCGTTCAAGCAGCCGGGAGTGGAGGTAAAACACATCACCGGGAAAAGCTTCCCTTCCCGGCGGCCGGCGGAGGAGGAGGCTGAGAGTCCGGTAGGCTACGGCGTGTTTGGAAAGATCGTCGTATACGATAAGGACATCCTTCCCCTTGAACATGAAGTGTTCCGCCATAGCCACCGCCGAATAGGGAGCCAGGTACTGGAGGGCCGCCGAATCCGAGGCGGAAGCCAGCACCACAAAGGTATAATCCATGGCCCCCCGTTTTTCCAGATTATGGATGATCGCCGCCACGGCGGAAGACTTCTGGCCGATGGCGCAGTACACGCAGTACACATCCTTGCCTTTCTGGTTGATGATGGCGTCAATAGCGATAGCGGTTTTGCCGGTCTGCCGGTCGCCGATGATCAATTCCCGCTGTCCCCGGCCGATGGGGATCATGGCATCCACCGAAAGGGAGCCGGTCTGAAGGGGCGTATCCACCGCGCCCCGGTCAATGACCGGCGCCGCCGGGGACTCCACCGGCAGATACTCCTCCGCGGCCACGGGCCCCTTGCCGTCAACAGGTTCCCCCAGGGGATTGACCACCCGGCCCAGAATTGCCTGCCCCGAGGGAACGGACACCACCTTTCCGGTTCCCCGGACTTCCTCGCCGTCTTTAACCAGGTTTTCCCCGGAAAAAAGTACACAGCCCACCGCCTCTTCTTCCAGGTTGAGGACAATACCTTCGGCGCCGGAGGCGAATTTTACCAGCTCCCCGTAGACCGCTTCGCTGAGGCCGTGAACGGTGGCCACCGAATCCCCTACCTGCGATACAAAGCCCGAAGAACCGGAGGAGGCTTTTCCTTCCCAATGTTCCAGCTGTTCCTGAAGTACTTTGGTCAGGTCTCCGAAATTTACCATAATTATATTCCTCCGGCCCCGCCGCCCGCATTTACCGGACCCGCTTCCAGATCCGCCGCCATTTGCCCCAGTTGTCCCCGGATGCTGGCGTCGAGAATTTTATCTCCCAGCCTCAGACGGAAGCCCCCCAGCAGTTCCGGCCGTATCCGCGGCAGGAGCCGTATATCCTTCGCGCCGGTTTTTTTAATCAGCGCCTGTTTCAGGTCTTCCTGAACATCTTCATCCGGGGGATCGGCGGATTCGAGGACGCATTCCAGAACCCCTTGCTGCCGGTCGATGATCTTTTCGATGGCCCCGAGCAGACTGCCGCCGAACCGGAGGCCGCCTTTTTTCACCAGCAGAACCAGAAGCCGGATCGCCGCTTCCATTCCCGGCGATTCTCCGGTAACGGCGGCCGCGGCCCGGAGCATCCCCTCAAGCCGGAGGGCGGCAGTTCTGCCCGATACTTCGCCGGGAATTCCCCGTACCAGGGGCAGCAGGGCCCTGAGAACCGCGAACCCTTCCTCCGCGCTCTCCGCAGCCGCCGCACCGGTAAAACTCCCGGCGGTTTTGATAAATGCCTCCGCCCACCGTTCCGGGATAAACATCAGGGGTTCCCAATTTCCCGCAGGAGCATCCCCGCGTAACGGCGGTTGTCCTCCTGGTTCAGCTCCCGCCGGATCAGCCGGGCCGAGGCGGATACCACCAGGGCCGCCGCTTCGGACCTGAACCGGGCCAGGGCGGCCTGCTGTTCCGCTTCAATTTGTTTGCGGGCGTTGGACAGCATCATTTCCGCCTCCGCCTTTCCCCCGGCGATGATCCGGTCCGCCTGTTCCCTGGCGCTTTCCCTGGCGGAACGGATAAGGGTTTCCGCTTCTCCTCCGGCTTTTTTCAGCTGCTCCTCATACTGTTGCAGCAGCATCTTTGCCTGGGCTTTGTCCTTTTCCGCCTGATCTATCGTGTCCTGAATTTTTTTCGCCCGGTCTTCCATAAATTTTGTTACCGGTTTGAACAGGATGGCCCGCAGAACAACAAACAAAATTCCGAGGTTAACCAGGGTAACAAGAAACGTTACCAGATTGGGACTGACGAGGCCGGGGCTTTCCATGATCTAGCCTTTGAGGTAGAGGAGGATGGCGACTACGAAACCGTAAATCGCCGTCGCCTCCGCCAGGGCGATGCCGAGGAAAAAGACGGTCTGAATTTTTCCCGCCGCCTCGGGCTGCCGGGAGATTGCCTCCGCGGTTTTTCCCGTGGCGATGCCGATGCCGATGCCGGCTCCAAGACCGGCTACTACCGCGATACCTGCTCCAATAAGGGGACCCATACATTGCTCCTTCTGTCTATTGGACCTGTTCAATAACCCGGTGGGTTGTCGAACACGTCTATTCTATCGTAAGCCAAAAAGGCTTTCCGCAATTCACGCTTCCACCGCCTCGGCAACGAACAGGGTGGTTAAAAAGGCAAACACCAGCGCCTGAATGAGGCCGTCGAGAAAATCAAAATATAATGATAACAAGGTCGGCAGGGCAAAGGGAACCACCGCCTCAATAAGCCGCATAATGATAAATCCCCCCAGAATATTGCCGAACAGCCGCAGGCACAGGGATGTGGGGCGGATGATGTATTCCATCAGGTTGAAGGGCAGCATCATGGGCACCGGGTGGAGCAGGCTTTTACACCAGCCCCTGAAGCCCCTGGCCCGCAGGCCGCCGATCAGCACCAGCAGGATCGACAGAATCGCCAGGGCGGCGGTAAAGTTGATGTCCCTGGCCGGGGGCTTGATGGCAAAAGGGGGATGGTACGTATGACCGAAAAGGGAAACGGAAACCGGGGAAAAGACGGGAATAATGTTCGCTACGATAAGAAACAAAAAAACCGTGCCAATATAGGGCCCGTAGGTTTTTGCCCGTTTCCCGAACTGTTCTTTTGAAAAACTGTTGAGAAACCCGATCATGCCTTCCAGAAGCGCCTGGGCTCCCCTGGGTATGGTTTTCAGGCGGCGGGTAAAAAGCAGGGACAGGACGATAAGGACGGCCATACTGAGCCAGGAGATGATCACCGTTTCGTTGACAACCGCGTCAAAACCAAAGATCCGGAAACGGAACACTTCGGTAAATTTCAGAGCTTCGTTTATTTCCTGTCCCAAATCCACAGCGCCTACTCCTACCCGGTAAAAAAACCGCCCTAAACATCCTGCTTGAAGAAGAAATCGTCTTTAAAATATTTTTTCAGCAGTTCCTCCGAGATTTTATCGCCGCTGTTCATGGAGGTATAGGTTGCTTCAAGAAAACCCTTGGTCAGATAAAAACTGCCCAGAAGAAAAAATTCCGCCACTTTGGTTATCAGTCCCATAGCCTGATACATTTTAACGCTGCTATCAAGCGCAAAATCGGTCATCAGATATTCAATAACCACCTGTTGGGCCAGGTTCACCGCGTAAATTACCTCGGAGATTGGAAAGCCGTTGAACATCCGGTTTTTCCCCAGTTTTACAAAAAAATCGCCGACCAGGGAACGATCAAGCCCCCGGTCAAGGACCCGGGCCAACAGGGGATAAAAAGGCGCGTCGGCCTCTATCAGGGCCTTATCGTCCAGCCGATTGTACTCTTTAAGCTGGGGCGCCTTACGGATCAAATTTTTCCACCGCAGGGCAAAATCCCCGGACTTTAGGGAAAGCGTATCAATCAGGATTTGATCAACCATGAATTTACTATAACATACGATTTATCCCGCCGCAAGCGACGGTGGCAGGACCATATTTATACAACTGTATGATTTTTTATACGAAGTGATATTTGAGTCCAATCGCGTGTAACGAAGCGGATGATTTAAAAATACTGCCATTTTTCTATTTTTTTTATGTGGCGTTTCTTTGAAAAATACAAAATCCGTATTGACAGGCCGGTTTTTGGGATGGTATGCTAATCGCTATGGTATAATAGCCTAGCTAAACCGGATAAAAGGGGGACTATATGAGAATCATACGAACTTCTTTGTTAGATAAGTCTACCCCCCCCCCCCCCAGAATTTTTAACACTAACGTTTTGTTTTTTCATATACTCAAACTCCGCGGTGATACCCGGCGGGATATTTCTGTCTGCGGAGGCGCGGTATGTTAAAGATTAAGGCGGTGCCAGGCACCTTTTCTGCGGTATATAATTGCTGCATGAAAAATATAAATAAATTAAAAACATTTGTGGGCGGAGTGGGCGAGAAAATAACTGAAAAGGCGGGTGCAGTGGCTGCGAAAGCGGAATACGTTCTTGACGTAGTGCGCGACAAAGCGGGCAAAGCGGTTGGAATGGTGCGTGACAAAGCGGGGAACCTTATGGAAATCATCACGGAAAACCTTCCTGCTGTTGTCAAAGCCGTTGCGTTGTCCGGTTTAATTGCTATTGCTGTCGGCACTGGCAGCATAATGGTGAGTTGCGACCTCGGTACAGGCAACACCCCCGGCGGAAATGAAAAAGGCGAAGACGACGAAAAGGAGAAGGGAAAAGAAGACGAAAAAGATAAAGAAAAGGATTGGAAGACTCCTAATGCAGCCCATCGTGTTGTTTCTCCCGTTACTGCTGTTCGTAAAATAGAAGAAAATAATACGCAACTTGCTGTCACACTGGGAATTACAGGCACCGCTACGTCCGTTGCCGGCGAAGTTGACGACATGCGATGGAATATTGACATTTATGACAAGGCTCGTAAAAATTCAAACATCACCAAGGGCATGCCCAGTCCAGAATTTTTGGACAAAATACTTGATTTTAATACTTATGCGTTTGTACAGGGTCACAATACTTTGAAAAGTGCTAAATATAACAATATGAATTCATTTGATTTTATAACTGATGCTATTACAAATTTAGATGGTATGGTAAAAGACGAAGATAAGGAATTATTTAAGGCATATATTAAGGCATTGCGCGGTGTAAACTTTATATCGGCAAGAGACCAAGTAAATAATGATTACGACACGTCAATTAATTTGGGTAACGGTTCAACTACTGTTGGCGCTCTGCTGCAAAATATTAACAATCTTAACGGCGAAGGCACTGATTATGAAATGACGGGAGCGTATCCTGCTTCTGCTGATTTACACGCAGCAGCCTCCGCCTTATTGCCGAATGCCGACAACGCTTATCCGGGTTTAATTAAGGATGTTATTACCGAAATGGGGAATTACGAACAGTTGCTTGGTTTCTTGACACGGGCGTATTCGTTTGGTAAATTTGACATAACATTTGAACAGGAAGCGTATAGTGCAATATCTACCGCAACTGGTGGCAGGGCAGGGAGTGGTATTATGATTGACAAACCGGAATATTATACTCAAAACCAAAGTCAAAGCATGCAAATGGGGCAATAATTTATCCTATAAAAAACGGCGGGTTACCGCCGTTTTTTTGTTTGCTTGACTTTATTGATAAAACATACTATCATTTAAAATGCCACTAGGGGAGGCGGCGGTTAGGTGACGACCTCGAATAGCCTCCTCTGCCACGAGCCGGCCTCACAAGGGCCGGGTTTTTAATGCCCTGGCAGGATTGTGCCCACTATAGCCCGCAGTTCATCGTAGTCCCATGCTCAACGTAAAAGATGACAGTCGCCATATTCATATCAACAAGGAATTGCCCTTACGCCTCAACAAGGGCCGCTGTATGGCCCTGGGCAAGCCATGCGGCAAATTGAAGGGCCTGCAAAATATCTTCCCGTT
>JAISAN010000029.1 GCA_031266635.1 Treponema sp.
AGCCATCGCTCCATATTTTTCCGGCACAACTCGTAGGCAAACTCAAAATTCTGGACAAGCCCGGCGTATAGCGTTTCTATTTCATCAGGATCGGCCTCTTTTTCCTGTTCTTTGCGCAGAACAACTCCCAGGGCGCGTCCCAGTGAATTTACCGCATTTTTAAGGCTGGTAATATCAAGTTTTTCGTCATTCACGATTCATTTTCTCCTTGTGAATAGATTTCCCTGATGATGATTTCGGAGTTGTCAGATTTCATAGCCTATCGCCCCCAGTCTTTTGCGAATTTCCTTTTCCAGCTTGCGGCTTTGGGTAAAGAGGCCGGAGAGTTCGCCGGTCAGTCGTGTCATCTTTTCTTCGAAGGGTTCGCCGTCCCCGGTCTCTTCGGCAAGGCCCACATAGCGGCCGGGGGTGAGGATGTAGTCCTGTTTGGCGATTTCTCCGGTTGAGGCTGCGGCGCAGAAGCCTTTTTGGGGTTTCAGCTTGCCTTCGCGGAACCGCTCGACGGTCTTTGCTATGGCGGCAATGTCCGCATCCGTCATTTCCCGGAGGCGGCGGTTTACCAGGGTTCCCCGGCTCCGGGCGTCGATGAAAAGGGTTTGCCCCTTTTGCGGCTTTTTTTTGTTGAGGAACCACAGGGACACGGGAATCTGGGTGGTGTAAAACAACTGGGCGGGCATGGCGATGATGCACTCGACTAGATCATCTTCCACGATGGCCTGCCGTATGGCGCCTTCGCCGCCGGTCTGGGACGAAAGGGAGCCGTTGGCAAGAACCATGCCCATACGGCCTTTGGCGGAGAGGTGGAAGATCATGTGCTGGAGCCAGGCGAAGTTGGCGTTCCCCGCCGGGGGGATGCCGTACTTCCAGCGCACATCGGTTTGCAGTTTGTCCGCGCCCCAGCCGGAAAGATTAAAGGGCGGATTGGCCAGGATGAAATCCATCTTTTCGGTCTTGTGGAGGTCGTTAAAAAACGTGTCGGCGGCGGCTTCGCCCAGGTTCGCCTCAATGCCGCGGATGGCGAGGTTCATTCGGCAGAGTTTCCAGGTGGTGGGGTTGGAGTCCTGCCCGAAAATCGAAAGGTTGTTGATGCTGCCGGCGTGGTGTTCCACGAACCGCGCGGACTGGACGAACATGCCGCCGGAACCGCAGCAGGGATCGTACACCCGGCCGTTGAAGGGCTTGATTACTTCTACCAGGGTTTTTACCACCGAGGCGGGGGTGTAGAATTCCCCGGCCAGCTTGCCTTCCTGCTCGGCGAATTTGCCCAGGCAGTATTCGTAGGTCCGGCCCAGGATGTCAACGGACGCTCCGCGTCCACCGCTGTCCCCGTGCCGGTGCATGGAAATATTGGTAAAAATGTCCACCACTTCTCCCAGGCGGCGCTTGTCCAGTTCAGGCCGGGCGAAGTTTTTGGGGAGCACGCCCTTTAGTTTTGTGTTCTCTTTTTCGACGGCCGTCATGGCGTTGTCAATGGTTTTGCCGATTTCGGCGCTGTGGGCCTGGGCGGCTATTTTTTTCCACCGGGCCGGGGCGGGGACGTAAAACACCTGTTTTTCGGCGTAGGCGTCCCGGTCTTCCTCAAAGCCCTCTCCTTCGTCCTTGAGGGCCTTGTAGCGTTCCTCGAACTTGTCCGAAAGGTACTTGAGAAAGATGAGGCCCAGGACGACGTGCTTGTACTCCCCGGCGTCCATGTTTCCCCGCAGAACGCAGGCGGCGCCCCAAATTTCGTTTTCAAAGCCGATTTCGGCGCTGTTTGTACCGGCCATTTTGCTGCTTTCTCCCTGTTTTGCCGGACTTTTGTCCGGACAAGTCCAGTATAACACGGAAGGGGGGCATAAAAATAGGCTTTTTGGGAGCTTTGGGCTGTCGTATTGGGTTCAGGCTCCGCCGCGAAAGAAACCTTTCGGAACAAGTTTTTGCCCGGCGATCTTCTTTTCCGCCCAAATTTCCCCTTCATTTCTTGTTTACCTATCTTTCGTTTGGCATTATACTTAGAAAATACACCGAAAATGCCTGAGTTTTTAGGTGGAAGATCAGTTACGAGGTTCGTTCTGTAAAGTTCCCGCTCTTTCAAAATATGTTCACGCAGGAGGATCGTATGGCCAAAACTCAAGAAAAACGCGGTTTTGATGCACGGTTAACCGGGGTTGTGGTTCCTGTGGGGGCCCTCCGGGGAAAAGGCAGTATGGGGATAGGCGAATTCCCCGATCTGGCGGACTTTGCCGGGCTTTGCGGAAAAATGGGCCTGGGGCTTATCCAGCTTCTGCCGGTCAACGATTCGGGGTATGAAAGCTCCCCCTACAGCGCCCTTACCGCTTTCGGCCTCCACCCCCTGTATCTGCGGATTGAGGCTATGGAGGAATTCGGCCGGGCCGGGGCGGCGGTAAAGAAAAAAATCGCCGAATACGGGGCGGAATTTGAAAAAAACGCCCGGTTTGCCCACCACCGGGTGCTGCGGGCCAAACTGGAGATCCTCCGGGATCTGTACGCCGCAAACCGGGCGGAAATCGCCCAAAAAGCCGCGCCGGGGGGGACCCTGGGCCGGTGGATAGAAGCCAATCCCTGGGTAAAGGAGTACGCGGTATACCGCCGCCTCAAAGAGGCAAACGAAGAAAAAAGCTGGAAAGACTGGCCCGAATACCGGGCCGCCGGCCGGGCGGATATTGAGGCCCTCTGGGCGGGTGAAAAATTCCGGGCGGAACACCTCTTCTGGGCCTGGGTGCAGGAAGCACTGGACGCCCAGTTCGGCAGGGCCGCCAAAGCGGTAAAAGACGCGGGGATACTGCTGGAAGGGGACCTCCCGATTTTGATGAACGAAGATTCCTGCGATGTCTGGGCCCACCCGGAGATTTTTAACCAGAATTTTTCCGCCGGGGCGCCCCCGGACATGTACAGCCCCGAGGGCCAGAACTGGGGTTTTCCCATCTACGACTGGGAGGCCCAGGCCAAAGATGATTACCTCTGGTGGCGGCGGCGGCTGGCGGCGGCGGGTAAATACTATCAGGCTTACCGGATTGATCATGTACTGGGCTTTTTCCGTATCTGGGCTTCGGGCCGGAAGGATTATTCCTCCGCCCTGGGGCGCTATGTGCCCTACAACCCGGTAGCGCTCCGGGACCTCAAGGCCCTGGGCTTCGACAAGGAGCGGGTCCGCTGGGTTTCCCGGCCCCATATCCCCACCGGGGAAGTCTGGGACAGCCTGCGGAGCAACTGGGGCGGGGATTTTCATGAAGGGGATATTGCCGCCGAAACGGAGAAGATCTTCACCCAGGTTCTGGACCGGATCGGAAACGAGGAACTCTGGCTGTTCAAGGATTCGGTTCAAGGCGAAAAAGACCTCGACAATCCGGCTTTCCACCCCGCGGCCCGGCAGTATCTGATCCGGGCCTGGCACAACCGCCTTTTTCTGGAATACGAAAAGGACACGTTTTTCCCGGTCTGGTATTTCAGAAATTCCCGGGCCTATGCCAGCCTGGCGGAAGAAGAAAAGCAGAAGCTGGAAGCCCTGGTTGAGAAAAAGCGCCTTGATTCGGAAAAAGTCTGGGAGGCCCAGGGGGGAAAACTCCTTTCGGTTCTGGCCTCCGCTTCCGCCATGCTGCCCTGCGCGGAAGACCTGGGGGCGGTGCCGGACTGCGTTCCCAAAACGCTGGCCAAACTCGGCATCCTGGGCCTCCGGGTAGTCCGCTGGCACCGGGCCTGGGATCGGGAGGGGGAGCCCTATATCCCCCTGGAGGACTACCCGGAACTTTCCGTCTGCACCCCCGCGGTTCACGACAGCTCCACAATCCGGGAGTGGTGGGAACGGGAAGCGGATCAGGGCCTGTTTTCGGGCTTCCTCGGCGTTCCGTCCCTGCCCCGGGTCTACAACCCCGGCACGGCCAAACTGATTCTTTCCAAAACCGCTTCGGCGGCCTCCCGGTTCCGGGTCTTCCAAATCCAGGACCTGCTCCACCTTTCCAACAGATGGTACGCGGAAGACCCCGCCTCGGAACGGATAAACGTGCCTGGCACCAGTAACGAGTTCAACTGGACCTACCGGCTTCCCGCCTCCATTGCGGAGATCGGAAAAGACGCGGATCTGGTGAAGGCGGTGGAGGAACTCTGCCGGGTGAAAGCGGCGGGGAAGAAGAAGTGAGGTTGTTCCAAAAACTGAAGTTTTGGAACAGCCTCAAGTAACATGCGGTTCTCCGGGACGAAGTTCGGATTTTTATGATGCAAAAGGACAAGCCATGAAAACAGCAATTATTACCCTTGGAAAACTGGAGAAGCCCGGATATAACCGGGCCGCCTCCCGGAAGGCCGTCATGGAATTCCATATCCGCCGGGAAGTGCGGCAGGAATACGGGCTGGAAGCCCCTCTCTTTTCCCTCCGGGGGAACGTGGTCCTGCCGGATCTCCGGCAATGCCGGGAACTGGCGGCGAAATTCAACGCGAAAGTTGATCCCGCCCACCCGGAGCGGTTTATCCGGGCGGGGCATTTGTACGCTATGGGGCTGATCGACGAAATCCTCCACTATGTGGTGGCCCTCTACCGGGAACAGGTTCAGCCCGATGCCTTTGATACGGCTCTGGAGCGGCTGGGAACCCGTCTGGGGGACGGAAAAACCGCCGGCCTCTTAACGGCCTTTAACGGCCAGTTCCCCCCCCGGCAGGTCTACGCCGGGGATACTACGATAGAAGCCTACCTCCAGGGGAAGGACGGGGGGGAAAGCTGCCGCTGCCTCTCCCTGGAAGAAACCATGCTCCTTTCGCTGGCAAACCTGAACACCGCGTTCAGCCCCTTCAAATTCCTCTTTGATGATGGGGATCTATCGGAACAAACCGTGTACCCCCAGGCCATTGAGGAACTCAAGGCCCATTTCGCGGAACTTCCCCCCTTCGGCCCCGACGGCCAGAACCTCTGGGATATGCTCCGCGCCCCGGCCCTGGCTTCCCCGGATTCCCTGTTGGGCCAGCTTGAGTATATGCGTAAACATTGGGGGCTCTTAATCGCCAAATTCATGTCCCGGATCCTCACCAGCCTGGACGTCATCCACGAGGAAGAAAAACCCCACTTTTTCGGCCCCGGCCCCCTGGAAGCCCTGAGCTACCGCGGCCTGGACGAATACGAGCGGTTCAGTCCCGATCAGGACTGGATGCCCCGGACCGTGTTGATGGCCAAAAGCACCCTGGTCTGGCTGTTCCAGCTTTCCCAAACATACGGCCGGGAGATCAACCGCCTGGATCAGATTCCCGATGAGGAACTGGACGAATTGGCCCGCCGGGGCTTCACCGGCCTCTGGCTCATCGGCCTTTGGGAGCGGAGCAACGCTTCAAACACCATCAAACAGTGGACCGGCAACCCCGAGGCCGCCGCTTCCGCCTACAGCCTCTACGATTACGACATCGCCGGGGAACTGGGAGGCTGGGGGGCCCTTGCGGACCTCCGGGAACGGTGCTTCCGGCGGGGCATCCGGCTGGGTTCCGACATGGTTCCCAACCACACGGGCATAGACAGCCGCTGGGTTATTGAACACCCGGACCGCTTCCTCCAGCTTCCGTACCCGCCCTTCCCCGGCTACAACTACACCTGCGGCAACCTCTCGGGCCGGGACGACGTAAGCGTCCAGATTGAGGAGCATTACTTTACCCGCACCGACGCGGCGGTGGTGTTCCGGCGGATAGACAACCGGACCGGGGAAACCCGCTACATCTATCACGGCAACGACGGCACCTCCATGCCCTGGAACGATACCGCCCAGATCGACTTCCTCAACCCCGAAGCCCGGGAAGCGGTAATTCAAACCATCGTGGGGGTCTGCAAACAGTTTCCCATCGTCCGCTTTGATGCCGCCATGACCCTGGCCAAGCGGCACATCCAGCGGCTCTGGTACCCCGAGCCGGGCCGGGGCGGCGACATTGCCAGCCGGGCGGAACACGGCCTTTCCAACGAGGAATTCAACCGCCGGATCCCCAACGAATTCTGGCGGGAAGTGGTGGATCGCTGCGCTGCGGAAGCCCCCAACACCCTGCTGCTGGCGGAAGCCTTCTGGATGATGGAAGGCTACTTTGTCCGCACCCTGGGGATGCACCGGGTCTACAATTCGGCCTTTATGAACATGCTGAAAAACGAAGACAACGCCAAATACCGGGCCACCATCAAAAACACCCTGGAATTCGATCCGGAAATCCTCAAACGGTTCGTCAACTTTATGAACAACCCCGACGAGGAAACCGCGACGGCCCAGTTCGGCACGGGGGACAAATATTTCGGCATCTGCACCCTCCTGGTTACCATGCCGGGGCTCCCCATGTTCGGCCACGGCCAGATCGAAGGGTTTGAGGAAAAGTACGGCATGGAGTACCGCCGCTCCTACCGGGACGAACAGCCCAACCAGTACCTGGTAGACCGCCACGAGCGGGAAATCTTCCCCCTGATGAAACGGCGGGCCCTTTTTTCCGGCAGCGCCGCCTTCCGGCTCTACGACCTCTTTACCTCAGGCGGCGCGGTGAACGAACACGTCTTCGCCTACTCCAACCGCCAGTGGGACGACCGGGCCCTGATTTTTTACAACAACTCCTATTCCGAAACCGCGGGGTGGATCAAAACCAGTTCCCCCGCCATCCCTCAGGAAGACGGAACGTACCGGCAGGACACCCTAAGCGAGGCCCTTTCCATCCACGGCGAAAGCCGCTGCTTCACCCTGTTCCGGGAACAGCGTTCCGGCCTCTGGTTTATCCGATCCTCCAAAGACCTCTGTGAACGGGGCTTTTTTGTTTCATTGAAGGGATACGAAGCCCAGGTGTTCCTTGATATTCACGAGGTAGAGGACGGCCCCGGCGGCCGCTGGGCGAAGCTGAACCACGAACTTAAGGGCCGGGGAACGCCGGATCCCGAAGCGGCGATTCAGGACATCTGCCTGGGGGAACTCTATTACCGGTTTACCGAACTGCTGAAACCCGAAGTGGTGGCGGGGTTCCACCGGTTTTTTACGGGAACCAATACCACCACCGTGGAAGCTCTTATCACCTCCCTGCGGGAGCCGGTCCTCGGGTTCATCAAAACCGCGGAGACGTTTACCGGCGGCGCGGACGGCCGGTACGATCCCTTTGTCCGGGAAAGCCGGGAGCCCGCCCTGCCGCCTGAGCGGGCGGCGGACGAATGGGACGCATACCTTGCCAGGCTGCTGGAAATTGCCGGATATGCCGGGAAGACGGCCCCGTCCCCCGCGGCCCGGTATCTGCGCGGTCTGGCCGCCGAAATACAGGACACGCCCCGGATTATCGCCATAGCTCTGGGCTACGGGGCGCTTGCCCTGCTCCGGCCCATCCTCGGCGAGGGGGCTTCCGGCGCGGAGGCCGCCCGGCTGGGCTTTGACCACTGGCGGCTGGACCGGAAGCTCCGGGAGCAGTACCGGAGCCTCGGCGTTTCCGAAGACGAAGCTTGGCGGATCACGGGCCTGATGAGGGCCGCCCTTTCGCGGACGGTTCCCAAAAAGCGGAAGTCCTACGAAACCGGTACGCCCTTTAAGCCCGGCTTGCTGGGAATGGCGCTGATCGAGGAACACTACGAGGCCGAAGATTTCCGGTCCCTCCTGGGGATCAACTTTTTTGAAGACGTAACCTGGTTCAACAAGGAAGGTTTTGAGGCCGCCCTGTTCTACGGTTCCCTGTTTTTTACGCTGGAAAGCGGCGCCGCCTTTAAGGAATACTCAGGCGGGAAAAAAGCCGCGGCAAAGGGCAGAAAAACCAAAACAGGGGAAGCCCCGAAAACCCCGGAAAAACCCGCGGCCTCCTGGCTGGAACGGGTGGAAATGATAACGGAGCTTGTGGAAGCCCTAAGCCGGGCGGAGGCGTCTTCCGGCTATCATCTTGACGGGCTTCTGGACAGCCTGGCCGGGAGAAACGGGGGAAAACCAAGCGGCAAACCGGCGGGAAAAACGCCGGGAGTAAAAAAATCAACAATAAAAGGAAAAAACAAAAAATGATACGCCGTATTATGACAAGTTCGTCTCTTTTTTCATTTCCGGGAAACTTTCCCTGCTGGGTGCTGGGAATGTGGTGCCTGGTCTCGGTTCCCCTGTTCTCAAACAGCCGGTATCTGGAACTGAACCTGAACAGCCGGACGGTTCAGACCCGCCTCCATTCCGCCCGATCCCAGCAGCTTCTGGACATCCTCAGGATTATCGAACAGGCGGAAGAGGACAAAAAGATCCAGGGGATGATCCTCAATCTGTCGGGTTTTTCCGCTGACCGGGCGGTACTCTGGGAGCTGCGGACCGCCCTGGAATCTTTTAAGGCCGGAGGAAAACGCGTCTGCGCCTTTATCAGCGGCGCCAATCTGGACCTCTACAACCTGGCCTCCGTGGCGGACAAGATCGTAATGGACGAACAGGGAACCCTAAGCTTCCTCGGTTATGTGTACGGCCGGACCTACCTCCAGCATACCCTGGAAAAACTCGGCGTGGGGGTCCGGGAGCTGCGGTATCACGAATACAAATCCGCGGCGGAAACCTTTACCCGGGACAGCCTTTCCGAAGCGGACCGGCGGCAGTATGAAGCCTACCTGGAAGATGTTTTTTCCCTCACCCGCGATACCCTGATGGCGGCCCGTTCCTGGACCCCGGAAGAATTCGATACCATCCTCAATAAAGAATATCTCTATTCGGCGAAAGCGGCCCTGGCCCGGGGGCTGGTGGATGGTTTAGGCCGGGACAAGGCCCTTACCGCCGTCCTGCGGGAACTTGAGGGGGCCGAGGTACGATCCTTTGTCCGTTATGGCGACGCTTCCACCAGTCTTTTGAACAGCCGGGCCCCTGAATACCGCCTCAAAAGCGGCGCCGGTCTTTTCCGGACCGCCCCGAAAATTGCCGTTGTATATGCCCTGGGCCAGACAGAGCTTGAGCGGGGCATGGCGGCCCGTTCCCTGGCCCGGACTATCCGGGAAATTTCGGAAAAGCGTTCGGTAAAAGCTATGGTAGTCCGCATCAATTCCCCCGGCGGGAGCGCCGAAGCGGCGGATTATATTGCCGAGGCAATACGCCACGCCAAAGAACGGATTCCCGTGGTGGTTTCCCTGGGGCCCGTGGCCGCTTCCGGCGGGTATTGGGCCGCCCTGTACGCCAGCCACATCACCGCCAGCCCCTATACTTTGACCGGTTCCATCGGGGTTATCGGAAGCTGGTTCTACAACCAGGGGCTGAGCGAAAAACTGGGCTTCACGGTGGACACTATCCAGCGGGGAGATCACGCGGATCTGATGGCCGGGGCGATCCTTCTTCCCTGGCGGGATCTGAGCGCCGAAGAGGAAGAGCGATACCGGATGTATATTCTGGACCTCTACAGTGATTTCACCGCCAAAGTCGCCGAGGGGAGAAACATGGATCTCGAACAGGTTGAGGCCGCCGCCCAGGGCCGGGTATATTCCGGACTGGGGGCCCTCCATCTGGGCCTGATTGACAGTATCGGCGGCCTTGCCGATGCCATAGAGCAGGCCCGGAAACTGGCGGAGCTTCCCGGAAAAAAACGGGTTATCTACGACGAATACCCCAAGCCGCGGTTTATTGATAAACTGATGGCCCAATTTGTTTTCGCAAATATCCCCCCGCAAAACAAGGCCGAGATTTTTCTGGGAGGGCTTTTTCTCTCCGAATCGGCCCTGAGGGATCTGGAATACCGGTTTTCCCAAAACGGCAAGATCATGCCGATCCTGCCGCTGGATCTCGTCAGCCCCTAGGAGCCTGTATGGGACATAACAAAACGCCCGCGGCAAAGACCGGCAATACGCCGCCGGTTTCCGGCGGGCCGGACCTTTCGCCGCTCCAAAAAATTCCCGGCGATTTTCCGGTAAATCTGTACGGCTTCAGCGCCCTGGACCGGTATTTTGGAATTCCGGATCTTCCCTTCATCTATGTGGAAACCGGCGCGGATATTTCCGTTCTGGCCCGGACCTTTGAGGATCTGCGGTTTCCCGGCCCGGCCCTGGCGGACGGGGCGGTGAATCTACAAGGCGGGGTATGTTATTTCAGGTGCATCGATCCTGAAGAGCCCTGGCGCCCTTCGTATACGCTGCTTTCCTTCAGGCAGGATATAAAGACCCGGCGTTTCCGGGACCCCTCGGGGCTTTACCCGCTGATTAGGGAACTCCGGGACGGCCCGCCGGGGAAAGACGGGGGGAGGGAAACCGGGTCCGGCGAGCCCTGGTGGGCCGGCCTGTATTCCGGCGCCGACAGCCGCCGGGCCCTCATGGACGGCGCGCTGGTCCTGGCCCGCTACGGCCCCGCGGATGAGGAGCCCTCCCGGCTGATACGGGAAATTGCGGCCCTTTTTAACCGGCTTCCCGCCGGGCCGCCGCCCGGAGAAGAGGAACAGCGCCTCCTCCTCACCGGCCTTCTCACATCCCCCCGTCCCGGTTCGGGCCTGGAACTGCTCAAGGCCGCCGGATTTCTCCGGGATTTCTGGCCCGAACTTGCCGATATGGATGATGTGGATCACTCCAAAGAATTTCATCCTGAGGGCAATGTGTGGAAACATACTCTGGAGACCTTCCGCTACCGGAAACCGGGCCCCGGCTTCGATCTTCGTCTTTCTCTGGGGCTCCTCCTCCACGATGTGGGTAAAACGTCGGCGGAACCTTCGGGGGCTCACCGTTTTGAGGGCCACGCGGAACTGGGCGCCCGGCAGGCCCGGCGCTTTCTGGAACGGCTGGGGTTTGAAGCCCCGCTGGTGGAAGATATTTTCTATCTGGTGAGAAACCACATGCTTCCCGCGGCCCTGCCCCGGCTCCCCCTGACCCGGACCGAAGAAATCATGACCTCCCCCCTCTTTCCCACGTTGATGGAACTCTACCGCTGTGATGAATCATCTTCATTTAAGGGTCTGGACGCTTATTATGAAAGCAGCGCCGCCTATCAGGCGTACCTGAGGTATCGCCGGAATCCGTACCGATCGGCGGACGGCAGGAAGCTGCGGGACGGGGTAATGCGGTAAATGCGTCAAACGCCAACTATAGACACCTGTGTCAGGAGCTGATTAGACTAAATATATGGGTAAAACCAGAAGATTTTTGCTTTTTTGGATAAAAATAACAAATATTGAATCGTTAAGTATTATCAGAAATACCTTTACGCTAATGCTGCCACTGGTTCTTGCCGGAGCCGCGGCGGTATTGATCAATAATTTCCCGATTATCGCCTATCAAAATTTTATGGAAGATTTTTTTGGGGCAGGCTGGCGCCGGTTTGGCAGATATGTCTGGAACGGTACGCTGGCGATCCTCTCCCCGGTTACGGCCTTTTCCATCGGTTACGGTATCGCGGAACGGTACAACCTGAAAAATTCCCTGAATACGGTACATCCGGTTATTGCCGGCCTCCTGTCTTTTTGTTCCCTCCTGACGATACTGGAACCCTCGGCCGGCGAATTCGCCATACCCTATAACTGGATGGGCGTTAACGGGATGCTTTCGGCCCTTATTGCCGGTTTTGTTTCCACGGAATTTTTTCTTTTTTTCTACCGGATTAAAAAACTTCATATATATTTTTTTTCGGAAGACGCGGGTACGACCATGTCCCATGTACTTGCCGCCATGATACCCGCGGTACTAACTCTGGGAATTTTCGCGGGTTTCAAAGTCTGTATGCTGTCAATCGGGGTAAAAGATATTCATGCCCTTATTTACCACTGCCTGTCTCTTCCGTTCAAGGGCCTGGGAAACAATCTGGGAACGGCCCTGTTGTATAATGTGGTCCGGCAATTTCTTTGGTTTTTTGGAATCCACGGGGCCAACGCGCTGGAACCGGTAATGACTGAGATATACCTTCCCGCCGCGGAATTAAACAAACTGGCCATATCCCAGGGTATGCCGCCGCCTTATATTTTTACCAAAACTTTTTTTGATACCTATGTTTCTATGGGCGGCGCGGGAAATACCCTGTCCCTGCTGGCGGCGTTATTGATAAGCCGGAAAAGAACCGGCATAAAAAAAATAGCGGCCATTTCACTGCTGCCCGCGGTTTTTAATATCAATGAGATACTCCTTTTTGGCATACCGGTTGTCCTGAATCCCCTGTATTTTATCCCCTTTGTTGCCACGCCGATGGTTCTAACGACGCTTTCCTATTGCGCCGCCCTGGCAGGTTTCATTCCGGTATATGCCGCCGAGGCCGTCTGGACCACGCCGGCGATTATCAGCGGATACGCGGCCGCGGGGTCCGCCGCGGGCAGCTTTATGCAGGTGGTGAATATTTTTATCGGGTTCCTCATATATCTGCCCTTTGTCCGCATAAGCGAAAAAGTCCGGCGTTACCGTTTTGATCCCAGTTGCGGCGAATTGCTGCGGGCCGGGGGAGGTTCAGAAAACACCTATGCGGCCCTGACCGGATATCCCGGCGAGACCGGGGCAATTTCCCGGGTCCTGGCCAACGATCTTTTGGCGTCAATCAAAAAAAACGAACATCTGGTACTGCAAAACACGCCCGGCATCACTTTTATGCTCGATCTGAACATGCGTTTTATATTGGGAAGCGAAAAAACAGCGGAATTTCTGGGGCGCCGGGACATTCGTGAAATGACAGGATTTTCTTTTTCTTCCCTCTTTGCGGGAACCATGCCCGCGGACTGGATTTCAGGAGCGATGGAACGCTGTATACAGGTTATTGAAACAAACCAGGGTGAACGGTATGAGGAAAAGGTGCGGCTCTGCTCCGGCGGGACCGCGGTTTTTCAGATCGGCATAACCCCGGCAGAGGAAAATGACGGCGTCTGCTGCGGGGTAATAATGGTGATGAACGATGTTTCGGAATTGTTCAGCGCCCGGGAGGAGGCGGAACGGGCCAGCAGCGCAAAAGGCGCGTTCCTGGCGAACATGAGCCATGAAATCCGCACCCCCATGAACGCAATTATTGGAATGACCAATATCGCAAAAGCTTCCGGCGATATTAAACAGAAAGATTATTGCCTGAAAAAAATCGAAGACGCCTCCTCCCATCTTTTGGGGATCATCAACGACATTCTTGATATGTCGAAGATCGAGGCAAACAAACTGGAACTTTCTCCGGTGTTATTCAATTTCAAAAAAACGATCCAGCGGGCCATAACCGTCATTGGTTTTCGGGCGGATGAAAAAAAACAGCGGCTTGAGGTTTTGATTGATGAAAATATTTCCGGCATGTTCCGGGGTGATGATCAGCGCTTGCTGCAGGTTATTATAAACCTGCTTTCCAATGCGATAAAATTTACTCCCGAGGGCGGCCGCATCGATCTTCATGCCCGTCTGGTGAAGGAAGAAGACCGGCAGTGTACCATTCAGATTGAGGTAAGCGATTCCGGCATAGGGATCAGCGAAGGGCAATTATCACGGCTTTTTAATTCTTTTGAGCAGGCGGACAGCGGAACTACCCGCAAGTTTGGCGGCACCGGCCTGGGACTGGCCATTTCCAAAAGCATTGTTGAAATGATGGGGGGCCGGATTTTTGTTGAATCGGAACCGGGAAGCGGTTCTGTTTTTTCGTTTACCGTCCAACTGCTCCGCCATACCGGCGAAGCGCAGGATTCAGACTCGTCAGACAAGGAAATGGCGGAGAACAGTCAAAACGACGAAAGCGGAAAAAGCGTTCTTCGTTCCAAAGATGAACTCCGGCCGGATCAAAACGGCGGTTTTAAGGGATACCGGATATTGTTGGCCGAAGATGTGGAAATCAACCAGGAAATAATGACAACCCTGCTCGAACCGTCCGCGCTGGAAATAGACTGCGCGGAAAACGGCGTTGAAGCGCTGAAGATGTTCACCGAAGCGCCCGGAAAATATCATCTTATCTTTATGGATGTACAGATGCCCGAGATGGACGGTTATGAAGCCACCCGGCGGATCCGCGCCTTTGAGGAAGAACAAAGAAAAAAAGAGAAGGGTTCTCCGAAAAAAATGTCCGGAGAAAACCCGCGGGGTATTCCCATTATTGCCATGACCGCCAACGTATTCCGGGAGGATGTGGAAAGATGTCTTGCGGCCGGCATGAACGACCATGTAGGGAAACCGGTGGATTTAAACGAGGTACTGGAGATACTGCAAAAGTATCTTCAAAAAAACAATGAATAAAAAATCCCTGTTATATTCCGTAAAACGGGTTTTGTTAATTACCGCGGGGGCTCTGCTGATGGCCTTTAATCTCAAGACCTTTGTTCATGCCGGGGGCCTTATCCCCGGAGGTTTTACCGGCCTGGCCCTGCTGATCAAGGAAAGCGCCTTCCGTTTCGGCGGCGTTAATGTCCCCTTCAGCATCATCCTTTATGTCCTGAACGCCATACCGGCGATCATCAGCTTTAAATATATCGGTAAATGGTTTACCATCTATTCAGGACTCATGGTTATCCTGTCGGGTATTTTTACGGACTGGATGCCGGCCATGTTTATCAGAACCATCCAGCTCCATGACATGCTGCTTTCCGCGGTGTTCGGCGGTCTGCTCAACGGCGTGGCAATTTGCCTGTGCCTCTACGCGGGGGCCACCAGCGGCGGTACAGATTTTATCGCCGTTTTTATTTCGGAAAAATTCAGAAAAGACGCCTGGAATTATATTTTTATAGGGAACTGCGTTATCCTCAGTCTGGCGGCGTTCCTTTTTGCGCTTGACCGGGCGCTCTACTCAATTATCTTTCAGTTTACCACCACCGCGGCCCTGTACCGGCTGTACCGGGGATACCAGCAAAAGACCCTGTTCATCATTACCAGTAAAAGCCGGGAGGTGTATGAACTGATTCGGGACGAAACCCACCATGCCGCCACCTCCTTTACCGGTATCGGCTATTACAAAATGGCCGAGCGGGTGATGCTCTATTCGGTGGTATCCGCCGCGGATGTGAACAGGCTGGTTACCGCGATCAAAAAAATCGATCCCGGCGCTTTTATCAATGTGGTAAAAACCGAACAGCTCAACGGGCGGTTTTACCAGCGCCCCAAAGATTAGCCGTATCGGACAAGTCTATTTTTACGCCGCCTGAAAAAACGCCGGCAACGTTTCCGCGGGGCCGAACTTTCCGGCTATGTTTTTGTCCCCAGTTCCTCAACTTTTTTGACACCCATTTCCCGGAGCACATATTTCTGGATTTTGCCGGAGGAGGTAAGGGGGAAGGCGTCGACGAAAAAAATGTATCGGGGAATTTTGAAGCGGCTGATCCGGCCCCGGCAAAAATCCCGGATGTCCTCTTCGCTGACATTTTTGTCCGGGTGGAGAATAATAAAGGCCCCCACTTCCTCGCCGTATTTTTCGCTGGCGATTCCCACCACCTGCACATCCTTGATCCCCGGCATCGTGTAGAGGAAGTCTTCGATTTCCTTGGGGTAGATATTCTCGCCCCCCCGGATGATCATGTCTTTGATCCGGCCGGTAACCCGGAAATTTCCCGCCTCGTCCCTGACGCCCAGATCCCCCGAATGGAGCCAGCCTTCGCGGTCAATACATTTGGCGGTTTCTTCGGGCATCTTGTAATAGCCCTTCATGCTGTTGTAACCCCGGCAGCAGAATTCGCCGTGAACTCCCACGGGACATTCCTCATTGGTTTCGGGATTGCGGATCGTTACCTCCACCCCCGGCAGGGCCCGGCCCACGGTTTCCACCTTTACTTCCAGTGAATCATCACAATGGGTCTGAGTCATCACCGGGGATGATTCGGTGAGGCCGTAACAGATCGTTACCTCGCTCATGTGCATCTGATCGATAACCTGCCGCATGGCTTCAATGGGACAGGGGGAACCGGCCATGATGCCGGTACGAAGGCTCGCAAGGTCGAACATTTTGAACATGGGGTGGTTCAGCTCGGCGATAAACATGGTCGGCACTCCGTACACGGCGGTGCATTTTTCCTTTTGGATGGTTGCCAGAACCAGGAGCGGGTCGAACCATTCCAGCATGGCCGCCGTAGCGCCGTGGGTGATGATCGCCATCATTCCCAGAACCAGGCCGAAGCAGTGGAACAGGGGCACCGGCAGGCACACAATGTCTTTTTCGGTAAGGCGCTGATTTTCCCCAATGCCGTAGCCGTTGTTGAGGATGTTCCGGTGGGTCAGCATTACCCCCTTGGGGAAACCGGTGGTTCCCGAGGTGTACTGCATATTCACCACCTCGCCGGTTTCGCAGGACGCCTCGATGCGGAGAATATCCGTGTCGGGGGTGTATTTTCCCAGGAGCAGCAATTCCTGCATGTTGTAGAAGCCCCGGTGTTTCTGCTGCCCCACATAGACCACGCTTTTAAGGAAGGGGAACCGCTCGGATACAAGATGCCCCCGGGGGCAGGTTTTGAGTTCCGGGACCAGTTCATAGACCATGGAGATATAGTCCGAATCTTTGAAGCCATCAATAATAAACAGGCAGGCCAGATCGGACTGGTTCATCAGGTAGTCCAGCTCGTGGAGCTTATAGCCCGTATTGACCGTTACCAGAACCATCCCCACCCGGGCGGTGGCAAAGAGGAGGGTGTTCCAGTCCGGCACATTGGTGGCCCAGATACCCACGTGGTCGCCTTTTTTAAGGCCGATAGCGAGGAGCCCCTTTGCCAGCTCATCCACCCGCCGGTCAAATTCGCCGTAGGTAAACCGGAGGTCCCGGTCCGCGTACACGATAAAATCATGGTCCGGCTGGGACCGGGCCTTTTCCCGGAGCAGATTCCCCAGGGTTGTTTCAAAAAATTGCATTTCAATATCTCACTTTACGCCGGGCTAAGGTTGCTGTTTCAAAACTGAAGTTGTGAAACAGCTTCGCTTCTGTATAAGACCAGCGGTTTTATGCAGGCGTATAAATAACCGCCAAAATCCGCACCGGCTCCTTATTGGCGGAAAGAACCCGGTGGGGGACAATGGAATCGTAATATACCGAATCCCCGGCATACAGAACATGGGAGGCGGTTCCGTATTCCAGGGAGAGCGTTCCCGAAAGGATATGGATAAACTCCTCCCCTTCATGGGTGGATTTTTCCTGGGCCGCGTTGGGTTCAATATCAACAATAAAAGGTTCCATGTGGCGGCCCCCCTTGTCCGCGGCCAGGGCGTTAAAAATAATCCCCTCATGGGCCTGACCATCCCCGGAAGCATCGGCGCGGCCGGTATTTCCCTCGGGGGCGGAGGATTCAGCGGGAAGACCGGTAACAAACCGGGCCGCCGCCGCAGCCTGCCCGGCACGGGTAATGACCGGGCCAAGCTCCTCGTGGTCGTCCAGCAGGGTGCCAAGCCGTACTCCCAGAGCCCTGGCTATTTTAATAAGGGGGGCGAGATCGGGAATATGCCCCGCCTCTTCGATGTTTCGTATCAGATCAAGGGGCAGACCACTCCGTTCCGCCAGGGTTTCCCGGCTTACCGAATAGGTCTTGCACAATTCAACGATCCGTTCTCCCGGCGTGTGTGTGGAAGCCATAGATTCTCCTTCGCGCAAAACTGTTTCAAAACCTCAGGTTTGAGACCGGCCCACTCAGGAACCTGTTTTTTCAGCGGGGAGCTTCCGCCGCCCCGGCCAGATTCCTGGGAGCCTGTAGAGTAGTTCATTTTATCGAGACTTCTTCAAAATGTCAAACTTTGAAACCGGCTCTATATGGAAAACCCGGGCGGCCTTTCCCGGGGGCCCTAAAGTTTTCAGGGATTTCACTAAAAACAGTTGACCTTATAGCTTTATTTGGAGACAATATAATTGTATGTTGGATAACAGAAAAGACCATAGATACCGGACCTTGGCCCACGCACGGATTCCCGGTGTCATGGAAGGGGAAAACCTTCTCAGGGATTTAAGCGTTACCGGCTGTTGTATAGAATGTACCGCCCACGCGGATTTAGAGCCGGAAACCCAATACCGGATTGAGATCATTCCGGAGAGTGCGTCTCATATCGGTAATTTTGAATTAACCGTTCAAAGCAAGTGGATCCGCTCCAGGGGATACGCCAGCGAGGTTGGTTTTGTCATCATTGCATCCCCCAAGGGGAAGCTTTTTCAGCGCTATGTGGATTATTTAGACTATCGTTCTTCCCTGGCATGACCCAAAGCCCCCTAAAAGGCCGGGTATACCAGGCGGTTCCGGGTTTTGAGGATCACCTCAGGCTGGAACTGGAGGCTTTCCATAAAACTGTAGAAGATGAAAGTTCCCGGAAGGAAGCGCCCGCCGGGGCCTGGAAAGATCAATGGGGCGCGTTGTACTACACAGAACATACCGCCGGGGACATTTTCTGGCGGCAGAACCTGTGGCTTGAACCCCTGCTGATTGAATTCGATTCCATCTCGGAAGCGGCGTCCGCCCTGCGGGCCATTCAGCGTAACTGGCAGCCGGAGTTTTTCACCCAATTCCGCCGGGGCGCCCTCATCACCGCCAAACTGCCACCCATCAGCGAAAAGCCCCGGCCCTTTCCCTGGGCCCTCCCCGGCGCCCCGGTGGGGGCCTTTACCCATATGCGTTTACTTAACAAGGTATTAAAAACATGATAAGTTCAAGACATGAGAGGGGAAAAAACAGGTTTTGAGCGGTTGTTGTCGGTGATGCCCGAAGGGTGGGAAGACAAGGCA
>JAISAN010000044.1 GCA_031266635.1 Treponema sp.
ACGGAAGCGGCCCAGCAGGGCTGGATAGCGGAGATTGCCCCGCAGATACCGGCGGAAGAACGGCAGACCGCCTATGAGGTTGCCGGCTTCCTTGCCCGGGCCCGGGGGGAGACCGCCGAGCAGTGGGGCCGGAGGATTACGTTTACCAACATCCCTCCGGCCAAAATTGAGGGAATCATTGAGGCGGCGCAGCGAAACAGAAAGATCGTTAAAGGCGCTACCTTTGGCCTGAAAGATATTGCGGGCAAGACGCAACGGTATATCTACCTGAGCCGGAACGCCGACTTTTCAACCCTCAATCACGAACTGTTCCATGACCATATCAGATCGCTTTCTGAGGAACAGCGGGCGGAATGGGAGGAAGCCCTGGGGATAGAGGACGGGGATTGGGACGCGAAGCGGTTTGAAAGTAAAACAAGACGAAAAGGGGAAAAGATAAACGCCCATGAGTATGCGGCGGAAGCCTTTGAGGACTACCTGACCCAGCGGAAGGAACCGCCCTCCGCGAAACTGAAGGAGCTTTTTGACCGGATAATCGGTTTTATGCGGCGGATATACGGGACGCTGCGAGATATGAACGGAATAAAGCCGGAACTCAAGAAGAAGTTTGACGAGCTGTTCAGTGGGGAGGAAGGGACAGGTGCAGGAACGTCCCCGGGGGGCACGAGGATTGACCAGAACGGCCCGGAAGGTCAAAATGCGGTAATGGCAACTGCAGGGTATGACGAGCAGATCAATCAGCGGATAGATGAACTGAACCGGGAGGGCCGGGAGCGGGTGGAGGAGATTTCCCGGGAGGAGGGGGTAAGCGGAGAGCCGGTAGAGGAGGTAATCTTCCAGGAAGGGAAATCACCTGTGGATACCCTTGTGAATGAAGCCCAAGCCATAACAAATGAGGCGGAACGGGACAAGGTTATCCGGGAGTTACGGGAACTGGAACGGCTGTATCCGCCGGAAACCAATCAATACGCTGCCCCCAATGGGAAGCCTTCCCTGCTGCTTGAGGAACTGGGGGAGGAAGTGGGACGCCGGGCGTGGTACGCGGTCAGGACGTCCTCGTTTAAGGAGTGGTTCGGGGATTGGGAACGGGCGGCAAGAATTGAAGGGATTAATAACATTGTTCCTGCGGACATAAAACTTGGTAATCATATCAACAAAAAAGAAGTTGAAATAAAATCCGAAAAATTCGGCCTCTTGGAAAACATCCATGATGAAAGGATAGCGGAATTCCCGATCGGAAGCATTGGGAAAATAATCAATAACAAAGGTTTTGATGTTTCACGAATAATCGATGACCTCCCGAAACTTTACAAAGAATCATTATTAGCATGGTCTGAACCGGAGATTAAAAAAGAAGGTCATAAATTCCATCCAAATATCAGCGAATATCATCAGTATGTAAACAAATTTACCGATGGAACAGACGAATATTTTATCAGATTTACTATAACCGAAACCAAGGCAAAAACGAAATCGGCAAGAAAAAACCTCATTCATTCAACGGCTATAAGCGATGTGTCTATATATAAGAATGGCGATGATTCGCAACGTATCCGGGGTATTAACCCGGGCGAAGCGAAAACATCGCCTTTCATTGATTTAAAGTTACAACAATTCTTTGATTCTGTCAACCCCTCCGATATTTCCCAGGTCCGGGACGCCAACGGGGAACCCAAACCGGTGTTTCACGGAACCGGCGCGGAATTTGACGTGTTTGACAGAGGCCGGATAGGTGAAAAAACCGGGAAGAAGGCATCCCTCCGGCGGACCGATTCGCTTAACATAGCGTATTTCTCAATCTCCATCCGGTCCACTACCTGACACCCGAAGAAACGGAGGCCATATTGAACTACTGCCATATCAACGGCGCCATCCATCCTGAGAAGGGCTACCGGACGCTTTGCTGGGAGATGGTAGATAAAAACATAGTCTTTGTGGGTGAAAGCAGTGTATATAACGTCATAAAGCGCCATAAACTGGCTAAAAAGTGGGACGAGATAGGAGAACAGGTCGGAGGCGGTTTTGTCCAGCCTAAGGGCATCCATGAACAATGGCATACCGATTTCTCGTACATCAAGATCCGAGGCTCGTTTTATTATTTCGTCAGCATTCTTGACGGCTACAGTCGGCGCATACTGAACTGGCGGTTGTGCGACACGATGGAGGGCATAAATGTGGAAGTGCTGGTAACCGAAACCAAAGAGTTATACCCCGAGGCTGAGAAGGTCCGGCTGATAAGCGATAACGGAAGCCAGTTCATTTCAAATGATTTCAAGGAACTGCTCATCGTACTGGAAATCGGCCATACGTTCACCCGCGCCAATCACCCGCAGAGCAACGGTAAACTTGAACGCTTTCACCGCACGTTAAAAACCGAACATACCAGGAGGTCCGCCTATGTAGATGATGATGACGCCCGGGTACGGATGGCGCTTTGGCTTGCCTATTACAACAGCGAACGGCTTCATAGCGCACTAGGGTATTTGACTCCCGATGACGTATTTTACGGCAGACGGGATTCACGGCTTGCTGAACGCAGAGAAAAACTGCATACTGCAAGAATTAACAGACAGGAGTATTGGCAGGCGCAAGCTGTCAATCCCTGATACACCTTATATGCTTGCCTGAAAAACGGCAAGTTCAGCGTAAACAGTACAGTTTAGCTTTGATGTCTGCCGTGATACCGAAGGCCTGCCACAGGGCGATAGCGTCCATCTGCTGCCGCATAAGGGGGGCCAGGAGTTGCGGAAACTTCGTTTCCGACCGCATTTATACCAGAAGAAGACCCAGATGAGGCGGAGGAAAGCGATGACCTCATCGGTATAGATTTTTTTACCGGTACGGTTGGCGAGTCTTTTTTTCTGTGGCTTGAGTTTGAGCGCCTTACCTTTGACGACGAGCAGTGCCTGAGGAGTCTGCGGCTTATTGAGGATACGGAGGGCGTACTTCCAGTTTTTGTAGCCGGTAATCTTGATGAATTCGTCGAGGATGGCCGACTTCTCTTTCCGTCCGGCATTTTGGTAGCGGAAATGGACCTGTCTGGAGACAACTTGTTTTTCTTTCATGGATAACCCCATTTTGACCTCCGGGAGCTGATACTCCCGAATAGTCTGCCTTGAATTGGGTTGCTTTTTCAAAATGAGGCATGGTCTCTTTTGGGTTGTTTTTTTCATGAGGCAACGCGTTGAGTAGATTTTTTTTCAAAATTTTCTTAATATTATTTTAAGAATGTCGATAATAAAAAAAATACCCGGAACAAGCACGAACCGGCGGTTCGACGGCGTATTAAATTAAAAAGGGCTATGCCCAAAAAACCGATATAAAGGCTTTCAGAAGTATCAATTTATCGGTATATTTTAGAGGGGACCATTATGGCGCATACCAATGTTTTATCCGCGTATCGGGAAACCAGGATAAAAACCGCGAGTCAGGGGCAGCTTATCATCATGCTTTACGATGAGGCGGTACGGCAGCTTGACCGCGGGCGGGAACTGCTTACCCTCAATGCCGGGGGCAAAAAGGATCCCGCCCGGATTGAACAGGCCGGAAAAGCGGTGATCAAAACCCAGGAAATTATTACCGAATTGATGGTTTCCCTGGATTTTGAACAGGGGGGGGACATTGCCAAAAATCTCTTTGCCCTGTATACTTGGTTTAACCGGGAGCTTTTGGAGGCCAATATCGCCCAGGACTCCGGGCGGATCGAAAATGTCCGTTCCCAGTTAAGTGATTTGCGGAATACCTGGGTTGACGTGATAACCAAAAACACCGCCGAAGGGGCAGGCAGGCCCGCGGCGGGTATTAATATTGCCGGTTAAGGTTATGGATACAAACCATACCCCGGAGAGAAGGGAGTCTGAGATTTCCCCGGAAGAACTCAAGCAGCGGGTGGCGGTGCTGAAACGGTTTCGGGAATTACTTTCGCAGCAGCGGAACCGGTTCAGGCAATATCTGGACGTTCTGGACAGCCAGAAAACGGTGATAGAACAGGGCAGCGCCGAACAGCTTATTTCCCATGTGGATCTGGAAGAAAAGATCCTGGGGGATATTTTTTCTATCCAAAAGGCGATAGAACCCCTGGAGTCTATGTACCGGGCGGCCGCTCCCCAGGGAAAATCCGGCGAGGTGCCGGAACTAAAATCCGTGGTGGCGGAGCTTAAAAACGAAGCCGCGGCCCGGATGGAGCGGAACAAGAACCTCCTCGCCGCCCGGATGACCCGGATTCGTTCCGAGATAAAGGGGATGCAGGGAAATCCTTTTATCCGGCGGCCGTCAATATACGCGGATTCCGGCGTTCCTTCCCTGCTTGATATTAGCGGTTAAGGGGGCGCTGCCCCTTCAAGCCCCTCTGGACTATCCACTAAGGGAGTGCCTTCTATGCCGGAATCGCGGAAACAAATTGAATCCTTGCCCCCCCTCTACCTCATTGACGCCTACGGGCTCATATACCGTTCTTATTTCGCTTTTATTTCCCGGCCCCTCCGGAACGCCGCGGGGAAAAACGTCTCCGCCCTTTTCGGGTTTGCCCGGACCCTGATAAGCCTTTTGGACGAGGGCGCCCCGGGCATGGACGGGGCGGAAAAGCCCCGGGAAAGCCTTCAACGGCCCCTCCGGCTGGGGGTGGTTTTTGATTCCCCGGTGCCCACCTTCCGGCACAAACAATACCCCGCGTACAAAGCCACCCGGCAGAAGGCCCCGGAGGACCTGCACGCCCAGGTTCCCCTGGTGGAGGAGACCCTGGCGGCCCTGGGGGTGCCGATCCTCCGGGCGGAGGGCTACGAGGCGGACGATATTATCGCTACCCTGGCCCGGCGCTGCCAGGGGGAAAACCGGCAATGTTATATCCTCTCCTCGGACAAAGACCTGCTCCCACTGGTCGGCAAGGGCACCTATGAACTCAGGTCCGCCAAAGCGGTAAAGACCGGGGCCGGCGGGCCCTCCGCCGGGGAGGCCGCTGCCGGAGGGCCCGCCGCCCGGGGGGGCTACGAGCTCGTGGGCCCCGCGGAGGTTAAGGCCGAATGGGGGGTGCTCCCCGACAAGGTCCTGGACCTCTTGTCCCTCATCGGGGATAACGCCGACAATGTGCCCGGGGACACGGGGGTGGGCGAGAAAACCGCGGTTAAACTGATGGCCCGCTACGGTTCCCTGGACGAAATTTACCAAAACATCGCCGGGATCGAGGGGGCGGTGGGCAAGAAACTGGCCGAAGGCCGGGAAAGCGCCTATTTCGCCCGGTCCCTTATCGCCCTGAACGAGGAAGCCCCCCTCTCCATTGCCGGTATCGACGATCTCTCCGTGGAAAACCTGGACCGGAGCGCGGGCGCCCGGGTTCTCCTGCGGGAGGGCGTCCGCAAAAGCGCCCTGGACCTGGACCCCGGCGCGGCCGAAGCCGGGGCCGCCGCCCTGCGCATACCGGAAACGGCGCCGGGCGAAACCGCCGGGCCGCCGGACCGGGACGGGGGTGTCGATCCCGCCCTGTTGGGGGAAGGCACCTACCGGGCGGTCCTGGAGCTTTCCGATCTGGAACAAATTCTGGGGGCGGCAAAAAAGCAGGGGCTTATGGCCCTGGATTTCGAGACCGA
>JAISAN010000066.1 GCA_031266635.1 Treponema sp.
AACAGCCCCTGCCGGGGCTGCTTGTTCTGCGCCCTCCGCAAGCCTTAGCCCCAAAGCGGCCGGGGATACACTCCTTGGGCGGTGAGGGTCTCTATCCGCCTGCTCGCCGCTTCGCGGTCTTCTTTATAGGTAACGCCAAACCAGTCTGAATCGGCCTTCAGGGATTTTATTTTAATTATGTTATTTTTGATGAACCAGTCCGCCGCCATAGGGAGGTATGACTCGCTTTTGATGTGCCCCGCCATATCCGCCGCGAAGGTTTTGAGAAAATCGTCAAAGTAGGTTTGGAAATGGGGCAGGATGGTTTCCGGGAAACCCCAGAAATTCATCGACACCGGGGTATCCGCGGCGAGTTCCGTTTGGGAGCCGTCGGCGTTGCCATTGAAAATCCGGCTGCCTCTTTTTTCAATGGCGGTTAGTTCATCCACCGAAACGAGGTAGTCTCCCTGAATCTCACAGACCCCCCTGGTTACCGTTCCCTGGGGGCTCAGGGTCTTTTCCAGATTGTAGGGAACAATGGCGGCGTCCCGCGAATCTGAGCCGCAAAGGTATTTCCCCATAACTTCAAAAGCTTCCCGGCCGTAAAAATCATCGGCGTTCAGCACCGTAAAGGGGGCGTCGATCTTGCCGGCGGCGCAGAGCATGGCATGGGTCGTACCCCAGGGCTTGGTCCTCCCCGCCAGCCGCGCCTTCGCGGACAGGTTCGGGGGGATCAGGGTGTCCAGGTCCTGAAAGGCCAGATCCCAGCGCACCCTGGAGCCCATGCGGTCCAGAACCAGCTCCCGGAAATCTTTTTCTATATCGTGGCGGATAATAAACACCACCTTTTCAAACCCCGACCGGAGGGCATCGTAAACCGAATAGTCCAGGAGGACCTCGCCGTCTTTTCCAATCCGGTCCATTTGTTTGAGCCCGCCGTAACGGCTCCCCATGCCCGCCGCCAATACCACCAAAATCGGTCCCTTCATATTCCTTCCTTACAAAAAATCTTTCTCTTTCTATTATAACTTATAAAACTGCAAATTCCATTGTCAAGAACACCGGTTTTTTCCCAAACGCCGGGATCGATGTCCGGGAAAAAGGCGTCCCCTTCATAGCGGCCGGGGATCAGCGTCAGTTCCATTTTCGTGGCGTATCGCAGGGCCTCCCGGTAAATTGACGCGCCGCCGCAGATAAAAACCTTTGGCGCCCCGGCGCACAGGGCGATGGCCGCGGGCAGGGAGGGGCACACCCGGACGCCATCGGGGGCCTCCTTCATGGAGGCGGAAATGATAATGTTCACCCGGCCAGGCAGGGGCCGCCGGGGCAGGGATTCCCAGGTTTTCCTCCCCATGACGCAGGGGCAGCCGCCGGTCAGTTCCTTAAAGTGAAGCATATCCTCCCGGACGGCCCAGGGAAGGGCGTTGCCCCTGCCGATGACCCGGTCTTCCGTCATGGCGGCGATGATGATGATGTCCTGCGTGTTCCCCATAGTTCCTTCCGCTACACGGCGATGTCGAATTTTATCGCCGGATGGGGATCGTAGCCCTCGATCACCGAATCGCCGTAGTTCCAGTCAAAGATCGATGAAAATTTGCCGGTTTTTATGGACGGCAGTTTCCGGGGTTCCCGGCCAAGCTGCTCCCGGAGGGCTTCAATGTGGTTCACGTAGATATGGGTATCCCCCAGAAAACCAATGAGCTTCCCTTCGCCCAGGCCCGCCTCTTTGGCCAGCAGGTGCAAAAGGCAGCCGTAGCTGGCGATGTTGAAGGGGAGCCCCAGGGCCACGTCCACGGAACGCTGGTTCCACAGGAGGTTGAGCTTGCCGTTCAGCGCCGTTACCTGAAAGGCGTAATGGCAGGGGGGCAGGGCCATGCGGCCCAGATCCAGGGGGTTCCAAGCGGAAACAATCATTCTCCGGCTGCCGGGGTCTTTTTTCAGCAGTTCCACCACCGCTTTGAGCTGATCCTGTCCCTGCCCTTCCGGCGGCTGGTCCCGGCCGGTATAATCCGCCCCAAAATGCCGCCACTGCCAGCCGTAAATTGGCCCCAGGTCCCGTTCCGCCATCATCCGGGCCCTGGTCTCCCCGTCTGTGCCGTAGGGAACCTTTTCGGGGCAGCACCATTCATCCCAGATGTGGTTATTTTTGCCCCGGAGCCATTCCTTGTCGGTAATCCCCCGGATAAAAAATTCCAGCTCCGACGCCACCAGCCGGAAGGGGACTTTTTTGGTGGTCAGGAGGGGAAAACCCTCCGCCATATCATGCTCAAACATGGCCCCGGCGATGGTCAGGGCGTCAATGCCGGTCCGGTTCTCCTTGCGGAAGCCGGTGTCGAGAATTTTCCGTACAATGTCAAGATAAGCGTTCATACAACTCCGCATCAACAGGATTTTTTTGAAAAAAACCTATACTATACATATCGCGGTGTATATTCTACTATAGAGATAATTGACTTGATAAGGCCCTTGGCGCGGGAAACGGCGCCTTGAAATCGCCCGCTGCGGAGGCTCCCGCGTGAGCGGGCTCTTGGGTAGTAGACTGAGGCTGTTCCAAAACTTCAGTTTTTGGAACAGCAACCTTAGTTTACATGGAAAAGCGGGCATTTGACCGCTTTTCCAAGAGGTTGTTTCAAAACCAACCGGGTTTTGGAACAACCTCGACTCTCTCGAATAAGGAGGAATTGATGCTGAAAAAGCTTGTTCGGTGGAACAAACCAGCCTCTTATGCCCTGTTTTTTATCATCCTGCCGCTGTTTTTTTCCGGGTGTTTCGGATTATTCGAAGAAGAAACAGAGCCTGGTATAGCCATTGAAACCGCGGAAGATTTGGCGAAGATCGGCCGCGATTCAGAGTATCCCCTGAATGGAAACTATCATCTTAACGCTGATATTGATCTGGCCGCTTATGACCGGTGGACGCCCATTGGGTTCCGCGACCAGGAACCTTTCAGGGGAATATTTGACGGCCGGGACAAAACAATCAAAAATCTGCGCCTGGGGGAAGAGGGGCCGGAAGAAACGCCGCTGGCCATCGGTCTTTTTGGCTATACCTTTCTGGCGAAAATACAGGATTTGAATATAGAAATTGCGGAAGATTCCCCGTCGCTGGTCTTGACTGCCGATCTTGAACAGTATGTGGGCGCTCTGGCCGGTAAGGCGGAAAAAACCATGCTGTTTAATATTACCGTTTTGGGGAAGGGAATCAGCGCAAACAAGGCCAGGGGAAGAACGGGCGGCGTTTACCTGGGCGGCATCGCGGGGTATCTGGTCCAGTCCACCGCGGAGCGCTGTGATTCCCGGCCGGCCCTGGCCGCCGACACGGGGAACGGCGCCGCTTACGCGGGAGGTATCGCCGGATATGTGGACACGTCCGCCGTCCTTCAGCGAAACCGCGCCTCCGGGGATATTTCCGCCGGCGGCGATTCCGCCTATGCGGGGGGTATCGCGGGGGATAATGCCAACGGCATTATCCGGGACAATTATGCCGCCGGTGATGTATCGGCCTTCGGCATCAGCGGTGAAGCCTCTGCGGGGGGCATCGCGGGGAGAAACAGCGGCGCGGTCAGGAATACCTATGCCGCCGGTGATGTGGCGGCGGAAACCGGCGGCGTCGCTTACGCGGGGGGCATCGCGGGATTCTCATTCTCGCCGGGAACAATAGAAAACAGCGCCGCCCGGTCCGCCCTCATAAAAGTTACCGCCCCTGATCCTAACACAAACCGGAACGCCGGCAGGATAAGCGGAAGCGCCGCCGGTATCGCAACCGGCATTGCTTTTAATGGTATGGAAATAGAAGCTTATGAAGACGCATCGTCCTCTACCCCCTCTACCCCTTCGCCGGGCGTTGCGGGAGACGGCGTAAGCATGGAGGCGCTGCAAAACCGGCGCGCCTATGCCGAAAATGGCCTGGGATGGGATTTTGACATCCTCTGGGATTGGGACCCGGCGGAAAAAACGCCCAAGATCCGGTAAGGAACAGAGGAGTATCTGATGAAATATACGATAAAAAAATCCGCTCAATTCAGGGCCGCCCTCCGGGTTTTGCTGGCGGCGGTGGTTCTTTTTGTGTTTTGGGGGTGTGCGGGCCTTGATGACGATGAGGAAACCATTCCCGGCCAATCCATCGGTACGGCGGAAGACCTCGCGAAAATCGGCGTGGATTCGGAATATCCCCTGGACGGCACGTATTACCTCAGCGCGGACATTGATCTGGCGGATTATACCCCCTGGACGCCCATTGGACCAAATTCCTTCGGCCCGTTCACCGGAACATTTGACGGCCGGGGTAAAACAATCAGCGGCCTGACCCTGGGCGAAGGAACGGCTGTTTCTGAGGTTTTTGGCCTTTTCGGCTATACGTTCATGGCGTTCATTAAAAATGTACAGGTAGAACTGGCGGACACCGGTTCCAGCCCCATCGCGCTGACTTCGTCTTCCACCCAGTATCTGGGCGCCATTGCCGGTAAAGCGGAACGGACACGGTTTTCGGAGATTATGATCTCCGGGGCCGGAGAAACCGAGGTCACCAAGGCCGCGGGGGATATATACGCGGGGGGCCTTACCGGGGATATGCTGCGGTCTGTGGCGGAAAACATCCGGTGCGCCGCACCCTTTACCGTAACAGCCGGTGGAAACGCCGCGGCGGGGGGTATCACGGGGAAAAACAATTCCGGCTCCCTTGTCCGGTTTTGTTATGTGTCCGCGCCGGTACGGGCGGGAAGCGGCGCTGACGCATACGCCGGGGGCATCGCCGGAGAAAACTCAGGCGCGGTTCAGGTATCTTATACCACCGGAGATGTATTGGCCCTAAGTAACGGCGGCAGCGCGTATGCCGGAGGTATCGCCGGGGAGAATCCGGGGGCCCTCCGGGACAGCTATGCCACCGGGAATGTATCGGCGGAAAGCGATACAAGCCACCCCGCGTATGCCGGGGGTATTGCGGGGTACAATAAAAAAGCCGCCGCCTATAATAATATGGGAACCATCCAAAACAGCTATGCCGCCGGAACCGTGTCGGTTACGGACAGCGCGGACGCTTACGCGGGAGGGATCGCGGGGTATAACGATCAGGGCAGCATCGGGTATACCGCCGCCTGGCCCGCCGATATTACCGCCACCGGCGCGGCCCAAAACGCCGGGCGGATCACGGGGGAAAACACCGGTACACTAACGGCGAATATCGCCCTTGATGCCATCACCGGAACCCTAAAAAACGACCCTTTGGATACCGGAACATCCGGCCCGTTCCCAACGGGATCGGCGGACGATAAAGACGGCCAGCCCAAAACCGAAGCGAATTTACAGCAGGAAGAAACTTTTTCAAACGCGGTAACAAAAAACGCCCTCGGCTGGGATTTCGCCGCCACCTGGCAATGGGACAAAACACAAAAAAGACCCAGGCTGAAATGGGAATGAAAAAAGGTGCCTGGCACCACAGGAGCATCGTATGAAAAATATAGTAGCGTTGAGCCGGTTTCACGGTGGTAAACCGGCGCGGTGGTTTGGAAATTTCCGCCGGACAAATTCCGCCGGAACCGGCCTCTTTGCCGTATTGCTTCTGGCGGTGCTCTGTTCAGGCTGCGATGGTCTAAACTCCGAAACGGGCCTTATCGCCATTGGTTCCACCGTGGATCTGGCAAAAATCGGCAGGGACCCGGATTATCCCCTGGACGGGAATTATTATCTGTCTTCAAATATTATCCTCCCCGACTCTCCGGCGTGGCAGTCTATCGGGCCGGACTTGCCGTTTACCGGCACCTTTGACGGCCGGGATTATACCATCAGAAACCTGAAACTTGATGAAGGAACAGGCATATACCCGGACCGGTTTATCGGCCTTTTCGGCTGCACCTATTCCGCGTCTATTGAGAACCTGAACATAGAATTGGCGAACTCAGAGGCAAATCCCATCATATTAAGTTCTGTTGATAAACAGTATGTGGGCGCTGTGGCCGGTTACGGAGAACGGACAAGCTTCAGCAACATTGTGATACGCACAGCGGGAAACGCCGGAAGTATCAACATACGCAAATCCACCGGCGATATTTACGCGGGGGGAATCGCGGGAAAAATAGACCAGGGCTCGGTGATAAAAAACAGCTATTCCCTGGCGGCCCTGAATGTGGAAACGGCCGGCGGCGGCGCCTGGGCGGGGGGCCTGGCCGGTGAAAACGACGGCTTTATAACAAACAGCTATACCGCCGGGAATGTATCGGCGGAAAGTGATACAAGCCATAACGCATACGCCGGGGGCATCACGGGAAATAACGCCGGGGCCGTTGAAAACGCCTATACCGCGGGGGACATATCCGTAAAAAACAGCGGCGCCGCCTATGCGGGAGGTATCGCGGGGGCGTCAACGTCAAACGCCATAGCGCATTGCGCCGTCCTGGGAGCCGCCATAAACGCTGTGGGCGTATCGGTCCAAGACGCGGGGAGGATCACCGGAACGGCCATAACGCTCAGGGCCGATAACTTTGCCCTGGACGCCATGACCCTGGCAAGCGCAACCGATCCCGCTGTCCCCAGTACGCCTACCACAATTACCGGAATTTCTCCTACTGACGAAAACGGCGCTGACAAAACCTCTGTGGATCTGGAGACCCCGGAAACCTATTCGGACCCCAGCGGCCTGGGCTGGGATTTCGTTGAGGTATGGGACTGGGATTCAGACGCCAACCGGCCAAAAATCAGGCAGGAAAACAGTTCGCCCCCGGCGATTCCCATTCCCGTCATCCCCTAAGGGGACGGGTCTTTGGAAACAGGCTGTCTACGGCCCGCCGCCCCAGAGCCCCCGTTTGTCCCGGCGGGCTTGCTGTTCCAGGGCGCGAAACTCGTCCATAAACTGAAAGGAAAAGCGGGTATAGGCGTGGCCGTAGCCTTCACCGACCAGGCTGGCGTTAAAACAGCGGCCTTCGGCGGTGTAGATATAGGCCAGAAGCCGACCGTAACGGTCCCGGAGGTCCCAGTCAAAGGCCAGGTACACCGTTTGATTCAGGAGCCGGGACTTGGTAAAATCGCTGGCCTCCTTACCGAAAGTTTCCACCGGCCGGTTGGGGTGAACCGTCTCCGGGGTATCCACCCCGATCAAACGGATGGTCTCCACCGCCCCCAGTTCCGCCGGGGGATTGGGTATCCGCACCCGGACCGTATCGCCGTCCACATGGCCCACCACTTCGGCCTTTACCATTTGGTAAATATCAGCGGCGGCGCTGCTGCTGAGGGCGGCGGCGTTCACCCGGTAAAGCCCCCCGATCCTGCTCAGGGCCGCCGCGGCGTCCCCGGAAAGCTCCGGGGGTTTACAGCTTGAACAGGGGCCGTAACCGGACCTTACCGCGTCTTCCAGAGACAGGGCGATTTTTGAGCGCCGCAGGGAGCGGCAATCTTCCCGGTGGTATTTTTCCCCTGTGCTGGTCACATAAACGGTGGTTTCTCCCCCGGCGGTCTGGGACAATAAAAACCCCGCAACGGGGATCAAAAACAGGGAGACAAGAAACAGAATGATTTTATTTTTCACGCGGCCCTTCATAATCCAGAACCTCAGTATACAACATACGGGATAATAACGCATACTGCCTGTATGGATTTTTTTGATCGCTTCCGGGCGGCGCTGCGGATAAAAACCGACTGGCCCGCCGGGGCCCTTCCCGGCGATGCCGAAGCGGAAGCGCCGCTGTTCCGGTTTCAGGATTTTCTGGCCGAACAGTACCCCCGGTTTCACAAAACCGCGGAGCGCTGGATTTTGGGGCCCTACTCCCTGATCTACCGCTGGCCCGGTACGGACGGCGGTTCCGGCGGGGAGGGCGGCGAAAAACCGGTTCTGATTCTGGCCCACTACGACGTGGTTCCCGTGGAAACGGACAAATGGACCTGCGATCCCTTCGGCGGGGAGACAAAAGACGGCTTCATTTATGGCCGGGGCGCCCTGGACATGAAAAGCATCCTCATCAGCATTATGGAGGGGGCGGAGACCCTCTGCGCGGAAGGCTTCCGGCCAAAACGGGACATTTGGTTTGCCTTTGGCGGGGATGAGGAGCGGACAGGGCTTTTGGGGGCCCTGAAAACCGCCCGGTGGTTTGCTGAACGGGGAACCCGGTTTTCCTGGATCCTTGACGAGGGTTCCGCCATCATCGAAAACTATATTCCGGGGCTTGATAAACCGGCGGCCCTTTTCGGCATTGAGGAAAAGGGTTTCCTCAGTCTTGATTTAACGGCGGTTCAAAAACCGGGCCACGCCTCACGGCCGCCTTCGGTACAGGCCGCGGCGGTATTGGCCGGGGCCCTGTACCGGCTCTCAAAAAAACCCTTCCCCTTCCGGCTCGTTCCCACGGTGGAACAGTTTTTTACCCAACTGTCCCGGCTGATGTCCGGCCCCCGGGCTTTTTTTATGCGCCATGCCCGTGTCCTGGGGCCCCTTTTTCTCAGGGCCTTGTCCGCACAGCCCGACATGGCCGCCCTGCTTCATACCACGGTGGCTATGACCCAGCTTGCGGGAAGCGCGGCGGACAATGTGATGCCTTCGGAGGTCAGGGCGGTAATCAACCTGCGGCTGCTCCAGCCCCGGACTGTGGAAGACGCGGTAGGGTTTATTAAAAAAGCGGTCAACGATAAACGGGTGGAAGTGAAAATCCACGGCACAGGAACCGGCCCGGTCCCGGCAAACCCGGAACATACCCGCCAAGGCGGGCCGGGCTGGAAGGAAATGGCGGCAGCCCTGGAAGCGGTCTACCCCGGCGTCCCTCCCCTGGTTTTTATTATGGTAGCCACCACCGATTCCCGGCACTACCAGAACCTTACCGGGGGGATTTTCCGGTTCAACCCCCACCGGCTTGATCCGGGAGAATTGGGCCGGATGCACGGCCACGATGAACGAATCTCCCCGGACAATCTCCGCCGGGGCCTTGAATTCTACACCAGCCTTTTCCGGCTGTTATAGGACGCTTTTTTTCTTACTTCTTATTTTCTAATACCCTCTGTTTTTATCCACCGGATTTTTCAGGGGTTCTCCCCGGACATAACGGCCCAGATTTTCCAGGGCCAGGTCCAGGGCCAGGCGGCCGTATTCGGGATGCCGCCCCGCGTAATGGCTGGTGAGGATCACGTTGTCCATGTCCCAGAGGGGAGAACCGGCGGGCAGCGGCTCCTGTTCGGTAACATCCAAAAGCGCGCCGGCAATTTGTTTTGATTCCAGGGCTTTAATCAGGGCCGCTTCACCGGTGGTCGCCCCCCGGCCAACGTTGATATACAGGGCTTCCGGTTTCATGCGGCAAAACTCGGGTTCGCCGAAAATATGCCGGGTGTCCGGGGTAGCGGGCAGAATGTTTACCACATAATCGGCCTGGGGAAGGAAGTCCCGCAATTTTTCGGCGGATTCCAGCCTGACCCCTGGGGGGGCGGAATCTTTTGAAGGAGTACGGCGGAGGCCGATGGCCGTCATCCCAAAAACCAGAGACGTGCGGGCGATCTGTTCGCCGATAGCGCCAAAGCCCAGGATCAGCATGGTTTTCCCCGATAAAACCCGGATCAAACGATCCTCCGTGTTCAGCCACTCGCGCCGCTTTTGGGCGGCAAAAGCCGCGGGAAACCCCCGGTTCCAGGCGAGGATCAGCCCAAAAACATGCTCCGTGAGCTGCTGCCCGTGGATCCCCGAGGCGGAGCAAAGCCGGAAGGGCAGATCCCTTAATTCGGGAAACCGCTGAATCAGATCCGCCCCGGCGGACCAAAGCTGGACCCAGCGGAGCCGGGGCATCCGGGAAAGGAGGGCAAAGGGAGGATCCCCCATGCTTATTTCGATCTGATCAAGAACAGGTTCAATTTCGGCGGCCTTCGTACTAAGAAGGACCGGCCGGTTTTCCCCCGCCTCCCGCAGCAACTCTGTTATATTGGGAACCAGACGGTCAGGGCTTAAAGAAACAAGGATAAGACCTTTTTGTTTTTCAATTATTTCCCGCATAAATGTAACATACCAAAATTACCCTACCCAAAAAACAGGATTTTTACTATCCCCC
>JAISAN010000113.1 GCA_031266635.1 Treponema sp.
ATACAGGCGAGCAGCGCAGCCAGTACGATCCGTTTCATACCAAACTCCTTTGTACGATTTTTTTCGTACCTTTTAAATTTTTCTTTCCGCCGGACAAGCGGGCGGAAAGCGTTACCACCGTTAAAAAATTCTTCTATCACAGATAATATTGCAGGTCCTCCCGGGAACCGGCGAAGTGGAGAATCTGGAGTATCCTCGCCCGGAGTTCCAGAAAGTCCGGGTCGTCCCGCCGCCGGGGGCGGCCGATTTCAACCTTGATAACCTGTTCAATCTTCGCCGGCCGGGCGGACATCACCACGATCCGGTCTGCCATGTAGATCGCCTCGTCCACATCGTGGGTTACCATGACGCTGGTCATCCCCCGGCGTTCCCAGATTTTGAGGATCTCGTCCTGCATGTTCATCCGGGTAAAGGCGTCCAGGGCCCCCAGCGGCTCGTCCAGCAGAAGCACCTTGGGGTTGTTCACCAGGGCCCGGGCCAGACTCGCCCGCTGGGCCATGCCCCCGGAAAGCTGGTGGGGATAGGATTTTTCAAAACCCTCAAGGCCCACCAGTTTGAAAAAACCGGGGATGTGGTGCTTCTCCTGCCGGTAAACCCCCCGGGCCCGGAGGCCGAAGGCGATATTTTCGTAGATCGTCTTCCAGGGGAACAGAGTGGGGTCCTGAAACACCAGCCCCCGCTCATAACCGGGGGCCAGGACTTCCTCCCCGTCCAGATCGATGGTTCCCGCGCCGGGCCGGGCAAGCCCGGCGATAAGCCTGAGGAGCGTAGACTTGCCGCAGCCCGACGGCCCGATGAGGGAGATAAATTCCCCCGGATTAAACCGGAGATTGATATTGTCCAGCACCGTAATGTCCGGGGCTTCCGGCTGGGGGAAGGATTTATAGATCCCCTGAATCGTTATGGCACCGAATTTACCCGCAGCCTTCTCCGCGCCGCGCGCCGCCGCGTCCTCCGCAACAGGTATATCCGCGTACCGCGGGCTTGCCCGCGTTTGCTCACTTACCATCTAATGGTCCCCTTTTGCCAGTTCAACACCCGGTTCCGTATCCTGAATTGCAGGCTGATCAGGAGGGAAAAGGTCAGGGCGATTACGATAAGCGCGGCGTAGACATTGGGGTAGGCCAGGGTCTCCCGCTGCCAGTTGATGTACCAGCCGATGCCGAATTTGCAGCCGATCATTTCCGCGGCCATGAGGGTGAGGAAACAGGCGGAGGTCCCGTTAAAGAGGCCGGCAAATATATTGGGAGCCGCCGCCGGCAGCGCTATGGAAAGAATATTCCGTAAATTACCGGCCCCCAGGGTGCTGGAAACCTCAAAATAGCTCTTCTGGACATTCATGATCCCCGAACTGGTCAACACGGTGGTGGGAAACCAGACCCCCAGGGCGATAAGGAAGAGGCTGGCATCGGTGGGTTTGAGGAATATCACCAGGGCCACGGGAATCCAGGCGGTAGACGGAATGGGGCCCACAATGCGGATAAAGGGCATAACCCAGTAGTTCCACCGGGGGCTCCAGCCAATCAGGGTGCCTGACACCACTCCCAAAAAGGCCCCCAGGAAAAAGCCCCCCAGCAGGAGCCGCAGCGAATAGACCAGGCACCGGATAAGGAACAGCCAGTCCTTGAGAAACACCGCGATGATCCGTTCCGGCGCGGGGAAATAGAGGCTGGGAATGAGGTTCAGTTTGATGGTGATAAGGTCGTAAAGCCCCAAAAGCAGAAAGGCGGCCCCGAAAAACCAGGATTTATACGCCAGTTTTTCCCGCCGCTTTGGGGAAAAAAGGCTCCATACCGCCAAAACCCCGAAAAAAGCGATAAGAATGTACAATAAATTGGTAAAATAGGGAAACTGTTTTACCTTGTAGCCCGGATGGACCGGCAGAGATTGATGGGCAAACAAAACAACCAGCAAGGCCCCAAGAGGCAGTAAAACCCGCCAATCCGGCTGGAAGGGCCGCGATTTTTCTTCTGTTTTTTCCGGGCTTTTCCCGAAACTCCGCAAGCCCCCGGCCCTTTCAGCCGGTCCGGCCTGATCCCGCAAGGTCCCGGCCTTAACCAACTCCAGCATTTTTTTGTTCCTCCTCGTATAGACCACAAATACATATCATTTTGGTAAGTTTATATATTATTATGCCTACCAAATTAATAAGAATCTAGCCGGTTTTTAAAAAAATGTCAAGAGGAACAGCGAAAAAAATTAAAAAAAACTGAAATTAGCGGCTTTTTCAAAACCCGCTTTATATTGTGAAACCCCCGTCAATTTCAAACCTGACGTGTCTTTCCGTAATGGGTCTAAATTATGGACAAATTTTCATCAGGGTACATTTTTTCTTGGTTATTTATGATAAAAACAGTATACTATTATCAAGAGAGTTTTCAAAATAAACCGGTTATAAAAAAACTCATACCATGACTATTCCGCGTTATTGCGGCGTCCCTCTGTCGAAAGGCGGGCTTCTGTATCAGTTTTCTAAATAGCTCTGCCGTTCAATAGGATGAAGTGATTGCGATTTCGCAATCATCCATAATATTTCAAGGAGGCATATAACATGCTGGGTTTGTTTGGATTTCTTGTGGTCGGTATTATCGTTTTCCTGCTGTTGAAAAAAATTACCGTACCCGCTATCGCTTTTATAGTAGTTCCAACAGTAATGGTCCTTATCGCGGGGTACGCGGGATTTTTACCTGAATCCGCCCTTGCGAAAACCGGAGGATTTTCCTTTCTCACGGTAGGCCAGTTTATCAAGACAGGCGTGAGAGGGACCTACGAAACCGCGGCTCTGTTTATTTTTTCCATCACCTTCTTTTGTCTTATGAATGACGTAGGGCTTTTTGACCGGGTCATCGGCGGCCTGGCAAAAAAAGCGGGAAACAATGTGGTCCTGGTCTGTATGCTCACCACCCTAATCGCCATAATCGGCCACCTGGACGGTTCCGGGGCTTCCACGTTTCTTATCACCATCCCCGCCATGTACCCGGTTTTTAAACAGCTCAAAATGCGGAACACTTCGCTCATGCTTATTACCACATCCGCCATGGGGGTTATGAACCTGCTTCCCTGGGGAGGACCCACCTTGCGGGCCGCTTCGGTGATCGGCATGGATGCCGGTGAATTATGGCGGCACATCCTCCCCATGCAGGGAATCGGCATTGTCCTGGCCTTCGGCGTTTCTTTTCTTGTAGGCAGAATGGAAATCAAAAACGGCGCCGGTTATGATCCGAATTACAAACCGGATTTAAGCACCGGCGGCGAGGATAAAAAATCCCTGGAGGAAAAAAAAGCGCTCCAAAGGCCGAAGCTTTTTTGGTTTAACCTTATCCTTGCCCTGACCACCGTCGTGGCCCTTTGTTTTGTCAGCGTGCCGTCCTTTTATCTTTTTATGATCGCCACTGCCATAGCCCTGCTGGTGAATTACCCCGGCAACAAGGTTCAGTCCGCCCGCATTGGGGCCCACGCTAAAAGCGCGGTGATGATGGCTTCCACCCTCCTGGCCGCGGGCGTTCTGCTGGGAATTCTTCAGCAAAGCGGCATGATGCCCGCCATGGGCAACCTTATCGTCGGAATTATTCCCCCGGCCCTCGGCCCCTATACGGCCATCATCATCGGCGTCCTCTCCACCCCCCTGGCCCTGGCCTTTGATACGGATTCCTATTATTACGGGGTTCTTCCGGTGGTGGTCAGCGTCGCCGGGACCTTCAATGTTCCCCCGGTGGCGGTGGCAATTACCATGGTGGTCTGCCGGAATCTGGCATGCTTTATCAGTCCTATGGTTCCCGCCACTCTGTTGGGCTGCGGCCTGGCGGATGTGGAGATTAACGACCATATCAAAACCAGTTTCTTCTGGGTTTGGGGGATGAGCCTTATCATGCTTGCATCGGGGATCGTGCTGGGGGTTATTCC
>JAISAN010000234.1 GCA_031266635.1 Treponema sp.
CAGGTCCAGTTCCTGCGCGATGTATTCCTTTATTGAAACCATCCGTCAGAACGGCTTTGTACTGTTTGAATATTTGCAGGCTTTATTCGTGGCGAGGGTTTAATACCCTGCGGCTCTGCCGCGGTTATAAAGGTATTAAACCCGAGACCAATACCTATGAGAACAACATACCGCGTGGCTCTGCCGCACGGTATGTTGATTTTCATTAAGAATATCTATTAACGCGAACCCGAATGAACCGAGCATAATGCCGCCGCACGTATGCGGCAAGGTATCCCAATGGGGAAAATCCCTGTAAAAATTGAGCGCCCCGCCAAGGATGATTACGGCATACAAAAACAGTACATACAGAAGACGGGTCCCGCCGGTAATGGAAATCTTTAAATAGAGTTGTTTAAAAACTTCAGTTTTTAAACAACTTCCGCTTAAAAACAGCAAAATGCGGAGCATTTTGCGAGACTTGTGAAATAACCAACCGGGTTATTGAACAAGTCCAATTTTAGAACCGGTCAGGTGAACCTTTGGTTCGATGAAATTGCCTCTATAAGGAGAAAAAGCATGTTTCGTGAGGCCCTTTCGTATGATGACGTACTGCTCCTGCCGGAGTATTCAGAGACCCTGCCCAGGGACTGTGATGTACGGACAACCCTCTGCGCTTCCCTGGCGCTGAATGTGCCGGTGATTTCGGCGGCCATGGATACGGTAACCGAGGACAAGCTGGCTATCGCCATCGCCCTGGAAGGCGGTTCCGGGGTGATCCACCGGAATCTCAGTCCCGATGAGCAGGCCCGGCAGGTGGGGAATGTGAAACGCTATCTTAACTGGATTATCGAAACGCCGGTGTCCGTGCTGGAGGACGCGAGAATCCGGGATGTGAAAGCCCTGCGGGATAAATTCCAGGTTTCGGGGATGCCGGTGCTGAACCGGGACGGCCTCCTCGTGGGGATTATCACCAGCCGGGATCTCCGGTTCTGCCGGGACGATTCACTCTACGTTGCCGATGTGATGACCAAAGACCCGGTGGTGGAACAGGGGGAACCCACGGTCTCAAGCGCCCGGGAAAAATTCGACAAGCACCGGATCGAGAAGCTTCCGGTGGTGGACGGCACGGGCCGCCTTACGGGGCTGGTGACGGTAAAGGATATGGAAAAACACGCCAGTTTCCCCCGGGCGGCCATCGACAAGGGCGGCCGTCTTATTGTGGGGGCCGCGGTTTCTCCCCAGGATTATCCGGTCCGGCTGCCCCTCCTCAAAAACGCCAAGGTCGATTATGTGGTTCTCGATACCGCCCACGGGGATTCAAAAAACGTGATGGAGGCGGTCAGGGGCATAAAAGAACAATTTGACATCCCCGTGATTGGGGGCAACGTGGCGTCGAAAGAGGGAACCCGGCGGCTCATTGAGGCGGGGGCCGACGCGGTGAAGGTGGGCATCGGCCCCGGTTCGATCTGTACCACCCGGATCGTGGCGGGCGTGGGGGTGCCCCAGTTTACCGCGGTCTGGGACTGCGCCGAAGAAGCGGCCAAATCCGGCATTCCGGTCATCGCCGACGGGGGGATCAAATTCTCCGGGGACATCACCAAGGCCATTGCCGCCGGGGCCGGCGTGGTGATGATCGGCAACCTCTTCGCGGGGCTCAAGGAAGCGCCGGGTTCTGAAATCATCTTTGACGGCCGGATATACAAGGAATACCGGGGCATGGGCAGCATGGGAGCCATCAACGACGGTTCCGGCGACCGCTACCAGATCGGCAAGGATGAGGAGCCCGTACCCGAAGGCATTGAAGGCCGGGTTCCCTACAAGGGAGAATTGCGGGCCTACATGAATCAGCTCGTATCGGGGCTTCGCAAGGGCATGGGGTACTGCGGCTGTAAATCCATAGACGAGTTGAAAAAATACCGGAATTTCGTTAAGATAACCGCCGCGGGCCTTAAAGAAAGTCATGCCCATGATGTGACCATTACCCAGGAGGCGCCGAATTATAGCCGGGTCTAAAACCGGACCCGGAGGAGATACAAATGAAAGTCGTTGTTATCGGCGCCCAGTGGGGCGATGAGGGGAAGGGCAAGATTGTTGATTATCTGGCCAATGAAGCCCAGATAATCGTCCGTTATGCCGGCGGGGCCAACGCAGGGCATACCATTGTCATCGGGGGTGAGGAATACGCCCTGCACCTGATCCCGTCGGGGATTTTCTACCCCGACAAGATTGTGATCCTCGGGGCGGGGATGGTGATAGACCCGGTAGCCCTGTTCAGCGAATTGCAGATGCTCCATGACCGGGGAATTGATACCGCCGGCCGGGTTTTTATTTCCGACCGGGCCCATGTGGTCCTGCCCCGGTACATTCAGATTGACAAGGAGCGGGACGCGGCCCGGAAGAAGCCCATCGGCACCACGGGCCGGGGTATCGGGATCACCTACTCCATGAAAAGCGACCGGGACGGTATCCGCATCGCCGATCTCACCTGGCCGGAAAAGCTGGCGGAGCTGGAAAAGGGGGACCGGGATTTTCTGGCCCCCTACATAGACCGGCTCCTGGCCATGTCGGTTGATCTCTCCGCGTACCTGGTACACCGCAAAAATTCCCAGGTTCTCTTTGAAGGCGCCCAGGGCGCGCTGCTGGACCTGGATCTGGGGACCTATCCCTATGTGTCCAGCGGGATGTCCTGCGCCGCGGGGGCGGCGGTGGGCGGCTGTGTGGGCCCCCGGGCCATCGACAAGGTGCTGGGCGTTTTCAAGGCCTATTCCACCAGGGTGGGAAACGGCCCCCTGCCCAGCGAATTCGACCCCGGTTCCGAAGACGTGCTCTGCCGCTTTGTTCGGGATACGGGCCGGGAATACGGGGTTACCACCGGCCGCCCCCGGCGCTGCGGCTACCTCGATCTGGTGTCCCTCCGCTACGCCTGCCTGACCAATTCCATCGACTCACTGGTAATGACCCACTTGGACGTATACGACACGCTGGATGAGATCAAAGCCTGTATCGCCTACCGCATCGGCGGCCGGATCGTCGAAAGTTTCCCCGCTTCCATCGGCGATCTGAACAGCGCGGAGCCGGTACTCAGGACTTTTCCGGGCTGGAAAAAATCCCTGGCCAGCGCCCTCACATATGAGGAGTTTCCCGAGGCGGCTATGGACTACATCGAGTTCATCGAACGGTTCTGCGAGACCCCCATTGATATTGTATCGGTGGGCTACGACCGGAAGGCGACGATCATCCGAAAAAGCCCTTGGACGCGGTAGACAAAAAATCTTCGATTTTTTGTCTATTGGAGTTTTGGGGCAGTGGCGATGTGCTGTGCGAATGGCGCCTGGGGTGTAACCCCAAAACTCCATCTCGCAATTGGGGAGATAAGATAAGATGGACAAAATACTGATCCTGGATTTCGGAAGCCAGACCACCCAGCTTATCGGCCGGCGGATCCGGGATTTGGGGGTCTATACCGAGATCCTCCCCGGCGACAGTCCCCTTTCCGCCGTCCTCAATCCGGGCGGCGGGCCGGATACTATCCGTGGCGTTATCCTTTCCGGTTCCCCTGAATCGGTGTACGAAAACGGCCCCGCGCCGGACAAAATTATCTACGGTTGCGGCCTCCCCCTCCTGGGGATCTGTTACGGCCTCCAGCGCCTCAACTACGATCAGGGCGGCGCGGTGGAAGCCCTGTCCAAGCGGGAGTACGGCGGAATCGGGGTAACGGTCCGGAGGGAAAAAAGAGAAGAAGGGAGGGCGGCAGACCGCGGCGTTCCTTCCAATTGGGGACTCACCCAAAAGTTCCTTGCCGGCTTCGACCCGGCGGCCGCTTTGCGCCCGGCGGCCAATGCCGCCGCCCCTTCCGTATCTTCACCTCCTCCCGCCGCTTTTCACTTTACCGCCTGGATGAGCCACGGGGATACCTTGACCCGCCTGGCGCCGGGGCTCCGTGAATACGGAACCAGCGACACCGGTTATCCGGCGGTGGTGATCCACGACACAAAACCCTGGTTCGGCCTCCAGTTCCACCCCGAGGCAGCCCACTGCGAACAGGGGCCGGAGATCCTCGCCGCCTTTGTCTTCGGCGTCTGCGGCTGTTCCGCCGGATGGACTATGGAGCGCTATGTGGAGGAAGCCCGCCTGTCCGTGCGAAAGAAGGTGGGGACGAACCCCGTGCTGCTCCTTATTTCCGGGGGGGTCGATTCCACCGTGGCCGGGGCGCTGCTCCTCAAGACCCTGGACGCCGGGGCGGTACACCTTATGTACATGGACACCGGCCTTATGCGGAAGGATGAGACCAAAACGGTAAAGGCCAGCCTGGAACGCCTGGGGGCCCGGCATCTCCACATCATCCACTGCGGGGAAGAATTTCTTTCCGCCCTCAAAGGTCTTGAGGAGCCGGAGGCCAAACGCCAGGTTATCGGGGATCTGTTTATCACCATCCAGGAACGGGAGGTGGCCCGCCTGGGGCTCCCGGATTCGTATGTTCTGGCCCAGGGGACCCTCTACACCGACCTTATCGAAAGCGGCCAGGGGGTGGGGAAAAAGGCCCGCCTTATCAAAAGCCACCACAATGTGGGCAGCCCCCTGGTGGACGCCAAACGGAAGGCGGGCCGGATCATCGAACCGCTTGACCGGCTGTACAAGGATGAAGTGCGCCGCCTGGGCCGCGTCCTCGGCGTGGATGAAGAGGTAGTCCGCCGCCACCCCTTCCCCGGCCCCGGCCTGGCGGTTCGTATCCTCGGCGAAGTGACCAAAGAAAAATGCGGCATCCTCCGGGAGGCGGACGCTATTTTTATTGAAGAATTAAAAAAACGCCCCGCCCCCGGCGCGGCGGATCGGACCCTCTACGACGAAATCTGGCAGGCCTTCGCCGTCCTCCTGCCCATCCGTTCCGTCGGCGTTGCCGGGGATGTCCGCAAATACGGCTGGGTCCTGGCCCTCAGGGCCATCACCAGCGCCGATGGTATGACCGCCGGCGTGTACCCCTTCCCCGTCAAAGACCTGCTGGAGATTTCCAGCCGGATCACCAACACGGTAACCGACATAGGCCGGGTTACCTATGATATATCCAGCAAACCGCCGGCAACCATAGAATGGGAATAAGGCAAGGAGATAATCAATATGGAAGAATATGTATGGGATGACAGCGTAAAAACCGGTCATGAAATGATAGATGAGCAGCATAAACAACTGTTTGCTGCGGTCAACGGCCTTTTAAAGGCCTGCCGGGAAAATAAAGGGAACGATGAATTAATCCAAAGCCTGAATTTTCTCAGCGATTATACCATCAAACATTTCTTTGATGAGGAACAGGTTCAGCAAAATTTTCACTACCCCGAATATCCTGTGCATAAAAAAATGCACGACGCTTTTAAGGCGACCGTGCGGGACATGAAGGCCCGGTTGATCATGAAGGGGCCTTCGGACGAGCTTATCAATGAAGTCCGGGCAAAAATCGGCAACTGGCTGGTTACCCATATCAAAGGAAACGACATCAAACTTGGCGC
>JAISAN010000140.1 GCA_031266635.1 Treponema sp.
TCCAAAAGATTCATTTTTATCTTATAAATGTCGGGATTCTCCATAACGGAAACATAGTCGATATTATCAATAAAATATGTCACATTGTCTTTTCGTGACAGGGCGGATTCGATTAATGATAGACTATGGGTTGTAAAAAATATTTGCATCTTATATTTTTGCGAAAAATCTGAAAAAAGCTCCTGCATTTTTATCTGCAATGATGGGTGAAGAGTCGCGTCAAGCTCGTCAATTAAAAGGACACTCTCAACTGGCTTTGCATTCTTTATTGACTGAAAATAATACTTTAGTGAAATCAAGGCTGTCAGAATAATAAAAATATTATCTTCACCAGCGGAAATAGTATTAGAATCCATACCATTATTTTTGGTCTCAAAGTCAGTTCTGGTTTTGACATCCCCCATTTTCTGGGCGGAAAGTGATAAAATTGATATTCTTGTTAATTGCTCATATAGATTAATAATTTCTGATTGGTACTCTGCCGGTAATTCTTTTTGAATGTTTTCAATCGCTTCATCGTTTTGAAATTCCCCATAAGGCAGTAGTCTTGACAATCCTAAATAAATAACAGGGAGAAATGGGAGAGAGTCTTTTGTCCCCGGTCTGTAAAACGGTTTAACGGCATATCGGTTATTCTTTTTTGAATTATGGCGCCTAAATTCAAGGATTGATTTTTTATAATAGTGAATCAAAAACAACGCTCCCTTAACTCCCCATGCCGGATCATTATACTGTTTGTCACCTTTTGTCAGACTTTCGACTTTCGGGTTTACGGCATTGTTTATTTTATTGATAATATCCAGGCATACTTTATCCTTAACCCACTTGCAGTTCTTGTTAACGGCCTGAAAAGAATTACTAATCAAATGCAACAAAGATGTTTTGCAAGTACCATTTGCACCGGATATGACATTTATATTTTTTGAGAAATCAAGGGTTATATCTTTAAGCTTTCTGTATTGCTTAATTTCTATTTTTTCTATCATTGACTTCCTCCTTCCAAATATTTCTTTAATAGTATTCTTCTTTTCACAGAAATTATATTAACCCCTCGTGGGGGTAGCGGAGAAGACCGCAGAGGCAAACCCGCAGGGTTTGACACGAGGACTTCGGAGCGAGGGACGCCCACTGTGATGCACGCGAATTGATGAGCGTGTTTGCGGTGTGATGCAGCACGGCGTGGGGCCTGGTAAATGCCTCTGTCAAGGATGATCCTTTAGGCCCCGCAGCCCGCCAATTAAAGGCGGCATTGAGCCATGAAATTAAGCGGTAAGGTCCCAATGTGCTCCCCCTTCTGTTTTCTTATAGCCCGCCCTAAGAACCCAAAAAGTATCATTTTTATGGTTTTAAGTCCTTAGTATACCCCAAACCGGGCTACTTGTATATCTTTCCCAGATATTACTCATCATATCATAACATGGCGGAAGATCAAAGGGCATATCGGGGCTAAATCGAGTAAAAGCGGTTTATATTCTCTATTTTCTCACCGGTCGATGATTTTGCGGAGTATCTGGTCGTTGCTTCGCCAGTCTTTGCCGGTTTTTACCCGGAGGTCCAGTTCTACCTTCCAGTCAAAAATGCGGTTAATGTTTTTTTGGGCGGCCTGGCGTATGGCCTTGATCATGGCGCCGTCCCTGCCGACCACCATTCCTTTTTGGGATTCCCGCTCTACTACTATGAAGGCCCGGACCCAGAGGCGGGGCCGGGGCGAATCTTCCCGCGCTTCGGTGAATTCCATATCCGCCACGTCAATGTAGAGGGAGTGGGGCAGTTCCTGGCGAAGCCGGTTGATGGCCTGTTCCCGGATGATCTCGGCAATGCGGAAGCCTGCTTCCTGATCGGTGTAATATTCCTCCGGGTACAGGGGGGCGCCGGGTTCGGCCATGTCGTAGAGGCAGGAAAGGAGGGGGGCTATTCCCTCATTTCGCAGGGCCGAGAGGGGAAAGCGGCGTTCCGGTTTCAGGCCGGGGAGATGTTCCTCCAGGAAAGCCGCCGCCTGCGCGGGGTTGGCGCCGGGGGCGTCGATCTTGTTTATTGCCGCGGCGGTTTTTCCCGCCAGGGGCGCAAGCCATTGGGCGATGGCCTCTTCTTCCGGCCCCGGCGGGCGGGACGCGTCCAGCACATAGAGGACCAGGTCCGCATCCTCCGCCTGGCGGCCCGAAACTTCGGTTAATTTTTTGTTGAATTTTTTGCCGGACAGGTGGCGGCCCGGCGTATCCACAAACACCAGTTGTCCATCGGGCCGGTTGAGGATTCCCCGGATGGCGTTCCGGGTTGTCTGGGGCACGGCGCTGACAATAGCCACCTTTTCCCCGCAGATTTTATTTACCAGGGTGGACTTCCCCGCCGAAGGCCGCCCCACCACCGCCACAAAGGCGGATTTTTTTTCGCTGTCCCCGCCGGTTACTATACCGGGGGGGGATCGATCCGGGAGGATCGCGGCAGATTCTTCCGGCGTCATTTTACCACCATGACCTTGCGGATTTCGTCGATGTCGGGACCAACTACCCGGACAAAGTACATACCCCGGGCCACCGCACGGCCGCCGTTATTGGTGCCGTCCCAGGAGTCAACCCATTCCCCGGCGCCCCGGTTTTCCCGGCGCAGGATTTTAACCAGGGTTCCGTCCAGGGTAAAGACCTGAATGGTTACCCGGCCGCTCCTGACCAGATGGTAGCGGATATACGTCCTTTCGCCGTTATTGGGATTGATCACGTTGTTGAGGATCGTTACCCCGCCCCGCTGCAGAGTAACATCCCGGATGTTATAAGCAAAGGGCCGGACCAATTGATACCAGTTTGCGGGAATCGCCTCTCCCGGCAGAATTGCCAGACGGGCGGCGAAAATATCCTCCAGCATTGTTGAGGAAGTCTCAAGGTGCAGGAAAAATTCCAGACGGTTGCCGCTGTCGTATCCCGGATCGGTCGTTATGAATTTAAAAGTATAAAGCCCGCTGCCACCGGAAGGACCAGGAGTTTTTTGGTGGCCTTGATAATAATGGGGCACCAGATTGATATAGTTCGGAACAATCGGCGAAGGAGGAGTAATTGGGGGGAGCGGCAGCCACAGACCGGTATTGCCGCCGGCGTTACCGTGCCCATACCCGTTGACCACCGGCCGGGCGCGGTATATACCGGGAACCGTGGCGCTGTAATACAGGGTGGGGATCAATCCGCCCAGATCGGTATTCACCTTTACCTGAAGGGACGTATCCCGCTCTTCAAGATATTTGGTTCCGGAGAAATCCCATATTATTCCCGTATCGTTTATCTGCTGCCCCCAGAAATCGTTACCCGCCGGGGCAGTATTCGAGGGAACAGTATACTGGGCCCAGACCGGCCAGATAAAATAACGCTTATCCATTCCGTCCCGGGGAGGTACGGAAACCAGGGCGTCGCTAACCCGGTGTTTTCCCTTGCCATAATCGCCGGGAGAAAAACCGAAAACGGAACCGTTCATCGCATTCGGCACGCTCACTACCGGAACTGAATCGGGAACGCCGGGGGAAACGCCGGGAACATAATTTCTGACAAATTCATAAGCCGTATACCCATAATCCCTGGGGTACTTGGGAGAAGGGAAACGGTACGCATACGGCTCTGTTCCGGTGTGTAAATCCGGCGCTTCCTCGGCCAAATCCCTGACATTTTCAAGGGCAAAGTGCGGGAATGTCCAGCCGGCGCTGCCAAAACCCGCCAGGTCTTTGACATCATAAGCGGAATCCAGGGGGATGAGGAATTGAACCGCTCCGGCGCCTGAAGCGTCCAGAGGGTTAAGACTGGGAGCGGAGGCTTTCGGCCCGCTAATTCCCGGGTCGACGGCTAATACCGATAAACCGCCGCTGTTGATATTGGCAAGATCCACCGGTTCAGACATCTGGACATAAATTTCGGGAATATCCGATCCGGGTACGGTAAGGGCATAGTTAATCCGCGGGGGAACCGTATCCCAGGTTGTACCGGTATGACCGGCCTCCCCAATCAATATGCCCCGGGTAGTTAAGTCCTTGAGGTACATATTGCTTTTGATAGTCCAGGTGATACGGGTATTGCCGTCGGTATAATCCTGTTCTTCCAGGAAAATATAGATACTGTCCATCTTGTCAGGAGCGTTTGTTCCCATATCCGCCCGGGCATAATCAATCACCTTATATCCGGACACTTCCACTTCAAATCCCTCAAAGGGCTTATGGCCATACGCGGGATCAGACGGCGGATAGGCGTCCAGAATTTCAAACGCCGCCTGAAGACGGATGCGGTCTATTCTGCCGTTTCCGTCCGAATCTTCGGTAAAGCTATAATAAAATTCATTCCCCGCGAACCAGTTAACATTGTAATACGATCCTTCCCCGATAGGCATAACCGGCCTCCCCAAATCGGGATGAGGCGTAAGCGAAGCGCCGCTGCCGGTCAAATACAGATAGGGATACGCGTCAACCCGCCAGTTCAGGAGACCCGAAGGCGGAGGCAGGGGGAGCAGTCTGCGGGAATAACTATAATAAATGGAAACATAATTAAAATTCAGCTCGCCGCCGCTTTCCAGTTCAAAGGACCAGAAATCTCCGTCCACGGCAGCGGGGGGGCCAAAAACCGGCGTAGTGCCTGAAGGGGTAAGGGCAGCAGGCGGGGACACCGGATCTACGGGAACGGGGAAATCAACCAGCCGCGCCAGGGTGATCATATTGGATTGGCTGCCAATCATGCCGCCGCCGCTGTCGGCGGGATACACTTCAAATTTATGAGTAACCTTGTGTTCATGGGGCCAATTTGAAAAAAGCAGCGCCGCGTTTGGTTCATGGCAGACAAGATCATACCAGGTGGTATTGCCGGCAATTCTAAATTTTCCGCCTGAAGAAGAAGGCGATCCGAATTCAACCGCGCCATTCTGGGGCCTGAAAATTCCATGCAGGTCACTCAGAGCGGGAGGAGCGGAAGAGTTTAAGTCCCATGAAGTCTGTATCCAGTCGCCCATCAGGGTAATCCTGAAACCGGTATTACCGCTATCCCTCCCCGCGTCCAGGGTTTTACCGGGATTGATGTTTACGCTCCCCGCCAAAGCAAGGGGCGCGTTCAGCGTCAGGGCTCCGGGCGAACCGGAAAGGAGCAAATTCCCTATTTCGGTTTCGGCCTTAATGGATCGCGCCGAAGCGCCGGTCCAGTCCAGGGTAAGATTGGCACGGGGAGGAAGGACGGCGGCGCCCAGGGGGAATATGTTTACCCCGTTTTCTATTGTTATATTGCCCGAAACCTCCAGAACCGCGGGTCCCGGTTCGGTTCCGTTGTCCAGGGTAAAGCCGGCCCTGAGGTCCAGATTATTCCCCGGAGCGTTTCCGGTTATCAGCCGGGTGTTTGTGTTCAGGTTCAGGAAGGCGGCGCTATTGCTGCCGGTGAATCCCGAGTTGGCCGCCGGTGTTCCCGCCGCGGCCATAAGCCAGGCGCCGCCGCCGAGGTCCAGAAAGCCTTTACGGATAATGAGATGGACGCCCCGCTGCGGTACGGAACCATTCGATGGAAGCGTGGAGCCCTTTAGCCGTACCCCGGTTTCCGTGCTGCCCGCGGGGGTATGGTAAACGAGGACATTGGGTAGTTCCCTGGCCCCATCGGTGGTAAAATTCTGGTCCGCGTTTCCCGGAAACACCAGCCAGCCGGAATTGGCTATGGGTTGGCCTATGGGCGGGGACGGGGGATAGGGTTTAGCGCCAAAGCTTACACTGCCCTTAAAAGCGGCGAGAACCAAATTGGCATTGGCGGGATCACTGTCATTGTCGTTGCCTATGAAAAGTCCATCGTCGGTTTCCGTATAATTTCCCTCAAACACAACGGCGTAGGGAACCGGCGAAGCAGATGAGGTGTCCGTCCAGTCGATGGAAGCGTTGGCGGAATCCGCCGGATCAAGCCCCGTTACAGGTCCGGCGACGATGGTTCCGCTGTTGACGGTATTGCCGGTAACGGTAAGCCGGGCAGAAGCCGCAATGGTTTTTGAAACGTCAAGGGTAAAATCACCTGAATTGCCGATATGTATGGTCTGCGCGTACAGGTCCGCCGCGGAATTTACCGCCGC
>JAISAN010000262.1 GCA_031266635.1 Treponema sp.
CCGAAATAATCCCGCTGGGCCTGGAGCAGGTTCGCCGGGAGCCGTTCGCTCCGGTAGCCGTCGAAATAGGCCAGGGCGCTGGTCAGGGCCGGGGCGGGAATACCGTTCTGCACCGCCGCCGCGACAACCCGCCGCCAGGAGGCCTGGGATTCCTCGATGATTTTGGTAAAGAAGGGGTCCAGGAGCAGATTTTCCAGATCCGGCTTTTTGTCAAAGGCCTCTTTTATTTTCCCCAAAAACACCGAGCGGATGATACAGCCGCCCCGCCACATGAGGGCAATACCCCCGTAGTTCAGGTTCCACTTGTAGTCCCGGGCCGCTTCCCGCATCAACAGGTAACCCTGGGCGTAGGAAACCACCTTGGCGGCATAAAGGGCCTTTTCCAGATCGTCAATAAAGGCTTTTTTGTCCGCCGGGGCGGTAATTTGGGGACCCGCAAAAACTTTCGCGGCCCGGACCCGCTCGTTCTTGGCGGCGGAAAGACAGCGGCTGAATACCGCCTCGCCGATAAGGGTCAGGGGCACCCCGAAGTCCAGAGCCGCAATGCCGGTCCATTTGCCCGTCCCCTTCTGCCCCGCGGTATCGAGGATCTTTTCCGCCAGCGGCTGGCCGTCGGCGTCCTTGAAGCCCAGAATATCACGGGTAATCTCAACCAGATAACTGTTCAGGTTTCCCCGGTTCCACTGGTCAAAGACATCCCGCATTTCCCCGTAATTCAGGCCCAACAGGTTTTTCAAAAGGTCGTAGGTTTCGCAGATAAGCTGCATGTCCCCGTATTCAATGCCGTTGTGAACCATTTTGACAAAATGGCCGGCCCCGTTTTCCCCTACCCAGTCGCAGCAGGGCAGCCCCCCTTCCACTTTGGCGGAAATCCCCTGGAGGATGGGCTTTACCAGGGGCCAGGCCGCCGGGGAACCGCCGGGCATGATGGAAGGACCGGTCAGGGCTCCCTCCTCGCCCCCGGAAACCCCGGTGCCGATGTACAAAAGCCCCCGGGATTCCACCAGGGCAGTCCGGCGGATCGTATCCTGGTAGTTGGAATTTCCCCCGTCAATGATAATATCGCCCTTTTCAAAAACCTCCAGAAGCTGGCCGATGGTTTCGTCCACCGCGGTTCCGGCTTTGACCATGATCATGGCCTTCCGGGGCCGTTCCAGGGCCGCCGCCAGTTCCGCAAGACTGTGGCAACCACTTATCTTTTTACCGGCGCCCCGGCCCTGAACAAAAGCATCGACTTTAGCGACCGTCCGGTTATAGACCGCGACGGAAAACCCCTTGCTTTCCATGTTAAGAACCAGATTTTCACCCATCACCGCCAGGCCAATGAGGCCTATATTGGCTTTTTGATTAGTTTCCATAAAAAACCCCTTATTTTATGAATCGCGCCGTCCGAAAACCGTTAGGTTCTGAACAGCACGCAATGATTGTATATTCAGTATAGCTTATGTGTTAAATAAAAGAAACTGCCCGGACGGTGAGGTTCTTTGGTTTCATCAGGTTTACCCGTATTATTGCTTTTTTTTACCAATTCTGTTATATTTAGAAGCGATTTCAAAATGATTGATTGTTTATATAGGCAAATGCCGGAACATGCAATTTTTGATAGTAAAAATGAAATAGCCGGGCCTGTTTAGGCTGAAACCGGCAACGGAGATGCGGCGGAAGGAGAGGGGTTGATATGAAGCTGAGAATCAGGTTAACCATTATTATTATTAGTATGACTGTCGTGATGATTGGGGCAGTTTCGGTTATTTTATTGTCCCGGGCGAAATCTCTGCAGATTGAGGCGGCGGAAACAATTCTGGAAAATATGACCGGGCTTCACGCACTGGAAATCCGGGGCGAGTATGAGATGTATCTCAATACCATCAACGCCCTGGCCCAGATTATGAACAGTTATGAATCGCTGGATCCCGCGGTGCGGCGTATCTGGTATACCGAAATGATTCAATCGCTTATGGAATCCAATACCAACTTTGAAGCGCTGTATACGGTATGGCAGCCGGGGCTTATCGACGGCAGGGATGCGGAACTGGCCAATACCCGCGGAACCGACTCAAGCGGCAACTTTATCACCTGGGTTTCCCGCGAAACAGGTCCACTGGAAATCCGGGCCTATACGGACTGGCGGAACGCCTTGCTGGAGGTTAAGGAGGTCCCCGTTATCGGCACCCCCCATCCCCAGAATATAGCCGGTGAGGATACTTTTGTTGTTAATATTACCGTTCCCATTATTCCCGATAAAAGTACCAGAATTGTCGGCCTTATTGGGGTCAATATTGACCTCTTCTCTTCCCAGGAAATCGTGGCGGAGCTGAAACCGTACAACACCGGCCGGGCGCTGCTGATGAGTTCCGACGGTACGGTGGCGGCCCATTACGACCCGGCGAAGCGGGGAATCAGCGCGGAGGAAGCCACTCTGGCCATTGTGGGCCGTGAAGGGGTCAACATGATGATGGAATCCCTCAAAACAGGACGGCCCAAGGTATTCTCCAATAATAACCGGATCTGCGACATTTATCCCTTTTATATAGGAACTTCCACCGCCCCCTGGGCATTGATGTCCTCGGTTGAGGAGTCAACCGTCCTGGTCAACGTGAAGACCTTGACCCGTTTTACCATCCTCATTGTTTCTATCGCCGTGGTTATCGCCGCCATTATCGTGTATTTTATTTCCCTAAGTATCACCAGGCCCATCATCAACGTTGCCCTTACCCTCAAGGACATATCTGAAGGAGAGGGTGATTTAACCAAGTCTATTAACCATAACTCCCGTGATGAAATCGGCGACCTGGCCCGTTACTTCAACCAGACGCTGGAAAAAATCAAGAACCTTGTTATCACTATCAAAAAACAAGCCACGGCCCTTTTTGACATTGGCAACGGACTGGCTTCCAATATGTCCGAAACCGCCGCGGCTATCAACGAGATCACCGCCAATATTCAAAGTGTCAAAGGCCGGGTAATCAACCAGTCCGCTTCGGTAACGGAGACTAACGCCACTATGGAGCAGATTACCGTCAATATCAACAAGCTGAACGAACATATCGAAAACCAGACCATCAGCGTTTCCCAGTCTTCATCGGCCATTGAAGAAATGCTGGCCAATATCCAGTCCGTTACCAAAACGCTGGTTAAAAACGCCAATAACGTGAAAGATCTGGCTGGCGCTTCGGAAATAGGCCGGACGGGCCTGCAGGAAGTGGCCGCCGACATTCAGGAAATTGCCCGGGAGTCCGAAGGCCTTCTGGAGATAAACGCCGTGATGGAAAATATCGCCAGCCAGACCAATCTCCTGTCCATGAACGCCGCCATTGAGGCGGCCCACGCCGGTGAAGCGGGCAAGGGCTTTGCCGTGGTGGCTGATGAAATCCGTAAGCTCGCCGAGTCCAGCGGGGAACAGTCCAAAACCATTTCTACTGTTCTCAAGAAGATCAAGAGTTCTATCGACAAGATCACCAAATCTACCGATGAGGTACTGAATAAGTTCGAGGCCATTGATTTGGGAGTTAAAACCGTTTCGGATCAGGAAGAAAACATCAGAAACGCTATGGAAGAACAAAGTACCGGGAGCCAGCAGATTCTGGAAGCCATTGGCCGGCTCAATGAAATTACCCAGATGGTCAAGGGCGGTTCTGTTGAGATGCTTGAAGGAAGCAAGGAAGTTATCCAGGAAGGTAAAAACCTCGAAATGGTAACCCAGGAGATCACCAACGGAATGAACGAGATGGCCACCGGGGCGGATCAGATCAATATCGCCGTTAACCAGGTGAATGCTATCAGCGGGGAAAACAAGCAGAATATTGATATTCTGGTGCAGGAAGTCTCGCGGTTCCGGGTTGAATAGAGTTGTTCAGATAAAAAAATAATCCAATCCGCCGCGGAACAGGCACGGGCCGCGGTGGGCGGGGTATTGGGCCAGACGGCGTATAAAACAAAAGTTTTGAAATAGCCTTATATAATTTTAAATATCATCCCTTCTCATCCTGAACGGAAACAGTAGAATTGAAGTATCCGGCATATTCAAATGTCCGGGGTATTTTCTTGAGCCTGTTCCGGGAAGGAGGACTTGGTGAAACTCAAATTCAAGATGACTATTATCATTGCCGCTATGATGCTGGTGATGATCGCCTCTATATCAATTATCCTGTTAACCCAGGCCGGAAAGCTGCAAAAAGCCGCGGCGTATGATAATCTGAAAAATCTTACCGGGCTCCATGCCAAAGATTTGCAGGCCCGGTATCAACGTTATTGTAACGCCATAACCTATGTATCGCAGATAATGGACGAATACGCATTGACAAAGCCGGAGGAGCGGCGTTTCCGGTACAACGAAATTCTCCATTCGATCCTTGAGGAAAATTCTCAATTTGTCGGACTTTTTACCGTATGGAAACCCGGCATATTCGACGGTATGGATGCGTTATATGCCAATACTCCGGGTACTGATGAAACCGGCGCTTTTATCACCTGGTATTATAAGGAAACTCCAACAAGTCCCATAGAACTGCGGTATTATCCGTATTACCAGGATATATTGGCGGCATTGAACGACAATACCCAGGCACAAAAATCTGTGATAAATGATCCTGAATTCTGGTCCCTGGGGGGCCAAAAGGTACTGGTAGTGAGCGTTTACACGCCGATCGTTTTGGACAATGATGACCAGGTAGTGGGAGTAGTAGGCATTAATATCGCCCTTGATTATTCCCAAAGGATAATAGAGAAAATAAGGCCCTATGATGTTGGGCATGCCGCCCTCTACGCCAGCAACGGGACTATTGTGAGCCATATAGAACCTGAACATATCGGTGAAAAATTCTATCCCCTTATAGAGCAGGAATTCAGCGCCGAAGGAGTCAAAACCGTCGAAGATTCCATGTTATCGGGAACGCCGGTCTTAATGAGCAACGACAATGATATTGTTCAAACCTTTCCCTTTAGTTTCGGGGATACCGGCGTTAACTGGACCATTCTCTGCACCGTACCGGTACAGACGGTAATGTCGGCAGTTACAACTCTGTCCCACTTTACCATCATCCTGGCAATTATCGCCCTGGCGATAGCCATAGTGGTTATTTTTTTCATCGCCAACAGTATCGTCAAACCGATTTCCAAGGTATCCCATACCCTCAAAGATATTTCCGAAGGAGAGGGGGATCTGACTAAAGTTATCGACTATAATTCCAAGGACGAACTCGGCGACTTGGCCCACTACTTCAATATGACGCTGGAAAAAATTAAAAAACTTGTGATTACCATTAAACAACAGGCGGTAGCCCTCTTCAATACCGGTACTGAATTATCGTCCACTATGACGCAAACTGCGGCGGCGGTTACCGAAATAAACACCAATATCCAGAACATCAAGGGCCGGGTAATCAACCAGTCTTCTTCCGTTACAGAGACCAGCGCCACTATGGAACAGATTACCATCAATATCGACAAGCTGAACGAACACATTGACACCCAGAGTTCCAGTGTATCCCAATCATCGTCGGCTATTGAAGAAATGCTGGCCAATATCCAGTCCGTTACCAAAACCCTGGTTAAAAACGCCAATAACGTGAAAGATCTATCCACCGCTTCGGAAATTGGCCGGACGGGCCTGCAGAAAGTGGCCGCCGACATTCAGGGAATTGCCCAGGAGTCCGAAGGCCTTCTGGAGATAAACGCCGTGATGGAAAATATCGCCAGCCAGACCAACCTCCTGTCCATGAACGCCGCCATTGAGGCCGCCCATGCCGGTGAAGCGGGCAGGGGATTTGCCGTGGTGGCTGATGAAATCCGCAAACTCGCCGAGTCCAGCGGGGAACAGTCCAAAACCATTTCTATTGTTCTCAACAAGATTAAAGATTCCATTGACAATATCACCAATTCTACCGGCGAAGTGTTGAATAAGTTCGCGGCCATTGATTTGGGGGTCAAAACCGTTTCGGATCAGGAAGAAAACATCAGAAACGCTATGGAAGAACAAAGTACCGGGAGCCAGCAGATTCTGGAAGCCATTAGCCAGCTTAATCAAATTACCCAGATGGTCAAGGGCGGTTCTGTTGAAATGCTTGAAGGAAGCAAGGAGGTTATCCACGAAAGCAAGAATCTGGACTCCGTTACCCAGGACATTGCCAACGGAATGAACGAGATGGCCGCGGGAGCAAGCGAGATCAACACCGCGGTAAATCAGGTGAATATCATCAGTGGGGAGAACAAGGAAAATATTGAACTGTTGGTGCAGGAAGTTTCAAAATTCAAGGTTGAGTAACAGCAGCCTATTTCTCTCCTTACCGGTTCCCGCAGGGCTTTCCGGCGGAACGATTCATCGGGTAGAATAGGGGCGGAGGTTTCCTTTGCTGCTGGTTGTTGATATTGGAACATCAGCCTTCAAGTCCGCCCTGTTCAGCTTTGGGGGAGAACAACTGTCCACCGCCGCCGTAGTTCTATCCTTCACTTCGCACGGAGGACGCCACGAGGCGGAACCGGATCAGTGGCTCCGGGCCTTTGGGGAATGTTGCCGCCGGCTGGGACCTTTGGGAGATGTGGCGGCCCTGGTGATTAGCGGAAACGGCCCGAGCCTTGTGCCGGTAACGGGGGAGCCTGCCGGCAGGGCCGGGGCCCTCCGGCTAAAGGCCGCTCCCGCCCGGCTCTGGCTTGACCGGCAGGCTGTGGAAGAAGCTGCCGCGGTCTCCGCCCTGATGGGGGATTTTGTGGACCCCGGCTTTTTCCTCCCCAAGGCCCTGGGCATAAAAAACCGGGAGCCGGAACTTTACGAAAAAATACGTGTTTTCCTCTCCTGTCCCGAATATCTCGCCTGCGCCCTTACCGGGGAAGCGCGGACGGTTTTTCCCGCCGAAGGTTTTGATCGCTGGTACTGGAACGGGGATGTGCTGGAAAAATTGGGACTTGACCGGGGGAAATTTCCCCCCTTTATAAAACCCGGAGACACCATCGGCCCCCTGCTCCCCGCGGCGGCGAATTTTCTGGGAGTTCCAAAGTCAGTTCCGGTTATCGCCGGGGGGCCTGATTTTTTTGCGGCAATCCTCGGATCAGGCGCGGTGCGTCCCGGCGACGCCTGCGACCGCTCAGGGAGTTCAGAGGGGATCAACGTCTGTACAACAGAACGGATTGCCGAACCGCGGCTTATGTCATACGGCCACCCGGTACAGCCCTGGTGGAACCTGTCGGGGATCATCTCCACTACCGGGAAAGCCATTGACCGGGTGATGGCGCTCCTGGGGATTGCGGCGGGGGCCTATGGGGAATTTTTTGCCCTGGCGGAACACGCTGTTCCGGGAGCCGGGGGGCTTCTTTTTCTTCCCTATCTGGCAGGCGAGCGGGCGCCCATCTGGGACCCTAAAGCCCGGGGAGTTTTCTCGGGGCTGGGGCTTGATACGGGCCGCGCCGAACTGGCCCGGGCCGCGGCGGAGGGAATCTGTTTTGCCATTCAGGATGTGATTGCCGTAATGGAAGCGGCGGAAGCGCCGGTGCGGAATCTCCGGGTAAGCGGCGGCCCCGCGGCAAGCGGTTTCCTTAACCAGCTCAAGGCGGATATATCGGGCCGCGAGACTTTGTCGCCTGAGATACAGGACGCGGAACTTTTGGGCAACGCCTGTACCGGCGCCGCGGCTTTGGGCAAATACGGCTCCGCCGGAGAAGCCGCCGCCGCCCTGGTAAAGATACGACAGGTTTATCATCCCGATAAAAAAAAGACCGGCCTTTACGAGGAGCTCTTTATCCGGTATAGGGAGCTGTACGTTTCGTTAAAAGGGCAGTTTTCCCGATTTTCACCGTAAGAACCGAAGTCCCAACGAAAAGAAAGCGGACATTTGACCGCTTTCCCAAGAGGTTGTTCTAAAACCCGGTTGGTTTTGGAACAACCAACTATTTATCTTTTGTTTTAGTCTCTGCGGATTTTGTCCCTGCTGTAGGCGATGTTGGCAATTTTTCCGTCAAGGCGCTTAAAGTTTGCGTCTTTCTTTTTGCCGTAAAAACAGGGGCGGCCAAGGTATTTGCTTTCAACAGCATCATCGGTTCCGGCAAGGATTTCATCACATAACGCAACGGCCTCGTCAATGACAACCTTGGGAACCGCCCGCAAACCATGTCCTCCCCACATCACCTCAAAATAAGGCTGGAATTGTTTAAACCGGATAAGACTTTCCCGGTACACTTCAATTGAAGTTGAATGAGGAAGGAACAGCAGCGTATTCGCGTTGCAGGAGTCGCCGGAAAAAACAATGCCGTTACCGCGGTCCAACAAAACGATAGTGCCCGCGGTATGTCCGGGAACGGCGATAACTTCGATAAGCCGTTCCCCCAAATCAAAAACAAAGCCGTCGTATACCGAGAGTGTTTTCATCGGCCCGGCAACGGTAAAATCGTTTTCCAGAAGAACCAGATGCTTCCCTGAATTTTTTATGCCGTTTTTAACATATCCCTCCCGCAATTCTTCTTTTTCATACATAAGGGCAATATCATTGGGATGAATGTAACACTCGTCAAAATCAAAATTACCGCCGGTATGATCCACATGACCGTGGGTATTCACGAGGGTAATGGGCATGTCCGTTAATTCGCGGCAAAAAGCGCGCAGGTTTCCGACACCGAGAAGGGAGTCGATAAGGAGCGTCTTTGTGTTTCCTTCTACTAAATAACACAACTCATTAGCCAGCCCGATGATAGCGGTGGTATGCGGCGCGATTTCCTTAGCGGTAAAAAATTTTGAATTCATACAATCCTCCGACAAATCATTATTAAGCGGAATACATGACAACCACTACATCATATCTTATGAGCGCCGAAATATCCAATACGCCAAATACGGCGGTGTATTGCTGCTCAAAAGTTTTTCTCCCCTCTCCGAAAGGTCAAAATTATAAGATTCATTTTTTAAGCATATCCCTATTTCCGTGAAATCTCCCAAAGAATGTTCATTGGAAAAAGGCCGATACCATATAACACCTTCGCCTATAAGGTCGTTGATATTCCGGTAATTGTCCATCTCTATATCGGCAGTAAAACGAATTCTTTTTTCGGCGCAATGGTAAAATTCGGGTTAGTACCGCTATAAAAAAAACCAGCAATCCATTCTGTTTTAAACTTGAGCCGGACGAGCGGGAAAGGAAAAACCGGCAGCGGATCACCGTTGGGCAAATCTATACCGAAATCGCCGATCCCTATAACCGCCCCCAAAATAAAGGAGAGGTTAGCATAACGCAGTATCTCATAACCCCAGGACAGTCCCGCCTGAATGGTTTGAAGCCCTCCAGCCGCCGGTTTATCGGAACTTGCAGTGGCAATAAGCAAAATTTGTTGTCGTTCCCATCTGCCGTCAAAAAGAAAATCTATGTCGTGATAAACTTTAGGAAGTTCCGGTAAAGCTCCGGTCAAAAGTGTATAAGGTGCTTTTCCGAAAAAGAAAGGCTGATACTTGGTCATCAACAAAAATTGTTGATGTACCTCGGTAAAAGGTACGTCCTGTTCTCCCTTCATAACGGCGAAACCAAGCCCCGGAACATGAAGACGCTGGTCTTCCAGATTGACATAGTCATAGGACGCAAGAGGGATAAAAAACAAACCGCGATCTTGTTCCGTTTCTTCACAAAAAAGGTTCATCCCCAGCGCGATTAAAAAAAACGCAAGACTAAACACTCCTTGTTTCATAATCCTTTCTCCTACGGCACCACAAGCGCGGCGAAATAAACCAGTATCATGCTTATTATCAGGGTCCACGCAAATGCCCGCTTAAACGCCTCCTTATAGGTGATGCCCATCAAGCCGAGCCCAAGATAGACCGAAGGCGTTGTGAGGCACAGCCCCGTGGCGATGACCCTGCCCGCGACAAACATGGCCGCTATCTTGGTGGCGGAGACGCCCGCCGCCTTGCCGGTTTCTACCACCACCACGGGTATATTCACCGGCTCACTTCACTATGATTGCCGTGAGTATCACCATGGCTGTTCCCAGTAAAAGGATCCATTTAAAAAGCGCCTTAAAAGCGTCCCGGAAATTGAGGCCCATCAAAGCAAGGCCAAGATGCGTCGAAGCGGTGGTCAGGCAGAGTCCGCCCCCCAAACAGCGTCCCACGACAACCATGGATGCTACCGTGTGCGGCGAAACGCCGTATTGGACGCCGACATCCACCAGAACCGGCATAATGCCGTAAATCATCGCGTCGGCGTTGAGCAGCCAACTGAGGGGCGTAATCAAAAGCCCCACAACGATATGAATAACGCTGTTTAGTTGCGAAGGAATTACGGAAACGATAGCGGTTGCGAGGGCGGTAAACATACCGGTTCCGTCCATGATCCCCAGCAACGCCCCGGCTCCCACAATGGTATAAACATTTACCAGGAGATCCCCCGCGTGATCCTTAATCCGGGCGTTTTGTTCTTTGGCGGTACGGTAGTTAAGGGGAAGCACGATGGCGCAGGCTATGAGAAAAGCGATATAGGAAGGCACGCCGATAAACAGGGAAACGATGAGGATGACCGTTATGCTTAAATTAATCCAAAAAAGTTTGGGGCGCCGCAGGGATTTTGTTTCTTCGGGGGCGGAGATTTTCCCTACTAATTGAACATCCCCGGCGGGAACGAAGAGGCCGCGTTTTTGATCCGCCCGTGAAGCGAAGTACAGGACGACGAAACTTGAAATGAGGCATATAACCTGCATCGGGGCAAGCTTGCGATACAGGATCATTACGTCATCCAGGCCGAGAACGGCCGCCGCCCGGGCCGTGGGTCCGGCCCAGGGAAGGATGTTCATGGAGGTAAGCACGGTAAGAAAAATGAGGGCCAACAAAGTCCGGTTTATTTTCAATTTGTCAAACACAATTAGCATGGGGGGAACCGTTATCATAAGGGCGGATACTCCCTGGCCGTCCAAAGAGGTAACCATGGCAATCAACGCTGTCACCGCGACTACGCTAAACACGCTTTTACCTATGAACCGGTTCCGTAGCATCCGGCTGATAATGGGTTCAAACAGTCCTGCATCGGACATGACCCCGAAGTAGATCGTCGCGAATATAAACAGAGTGGCGATTATCAATACATCGCTAATACCCTCATGGACAAATTTCATCGTGTTGGAAAAACCGGTTCCGATGATGAGGGCCACCGCAATCGGGACCAGCGCCATGATATTTCCCGGCAAGAAATTGCTTTTTAAAATCAATACCAGCAGAACTGCCAGTAAAAAAACAGTCGC
>JAISAN010000036.1 GCA_031266635.1 Treponema sp.
GATATGACAGATGAGGAATATGACGCCCTTGACGAGCGTTTAACCAAAACGGTTCCCACCCTTGGCCCCAATGGGGAAGGCTTTTTTTCAGAAAAAGGGGTTCAGGTTGTTTCGTTGGACGGGGAGACCGCAAGAATATTAAACGCAAAAGCCCTTGCCGCCCGCAAAACCCCTTCCGAACTAATAGCGTCACTTATACGCAAAGATTTAACAGCCGCTCACGCATATAAATAAATAAAATACCCCGGTAACACAAAGGTGCACCATAGGTGAACGGCTAAAACCTTCGTGCGCCTTCTTCGCCTTCGTGGTTACATCCGGTAAACGCATGGCGCCACATTTGCAAAACACGGCTAACACCGGGCGGGGTCATGCCCCGGCAGAAACCCGCTTACCATTCATGGGGGTGGTATTCGCCTTTCGGCTCAGTGATGTTAAAAGTGTCGCCGGAGGGCTCAATCACATAAAAACCCTTTTTTAAAGCGTAGGTCTTCGCGCTGTCCCCAAAAACCACCCCGGCTATGGCCCCCAGGTATTTCCTCGCGTCGTTATGCAAATCCGCGTACCGGCGCAGTTTTTCCATGCGCTCAATGTGATCGTCTATATCCTCAACGTTGGGTTTGGTCTTGATTTCAACAACCATCGCCCGGTCGCCGTTTTCCATAAAAGCGTCAATTTCGGTGAAAATACGGTGTTTCTGATCCTCGATTTTCATACCGCGGTTGGTTTTTTCAAATTCAAAGCCCAATTCCTTGAATTTTACCACCAGATTCGGCACAACCGTATACTCGACCATTTCGCCGAAACGGTTGCCGAGCTTCCCGATTTGCTTGCCGGTCTCTTTTATCTGTTCTCTGTTTTCCATGAGAGCTGCCCAAACCTTCTCAAACGTCAGGCCCTCGCCTATTCTTTCCGGTGCTGCCATGATGAACTCCTGAGATAATTATACTCCAAATCCCGGCTGTTTGAGAATCACCGGTAAAAGCACTTCCGTAATTACCTAAAATAGGGGTAATATGTTATAATTTAAGGAATGTTACTGAGGAGATAATAATGAACATGCCCAAGAACGGTCTTCAGTTTGTATATGTTGTCCTTTTTGCGGGAATTCTGGCGGGGAACGGGGGCTGGCTGTATGCCCAGGTTGACCGGACGGAGCTGGAAACGAACCAGGCGCCCATTACGTTTATCAACTACGAGGGGCCCCACGCGCGGATAGAAACTCGCAGCCAGATACGGAATATCGGTTTTGTGCCCGGTCTGGCGGTTAAGTCCGGTACGGCGCGGCCGGGCGCCCTGAGCCGGTATTTTGTGATTCATTCGGTCTCTCCGGCGGAGGGCAATAAGCTTGACGCTGATATTTTCGGCCTGGGGGTTGACACGGGGGTGGATCATATCAGGAATCTCCGGCTTATTATCCAGGGCTATCTTGAAGGGGCCTACAATTACACCAGCCGGGACGCGGCGCTTTTGGCCGAATATATCACCATCTACAACGCGGTTTACCGGGGGGATTGGGATTATTTTTCCGGGCGGTATAAAAACCCGGTGGTCCAGAACCTGAGCCGGGAAAAGGCGGGGATTTCCATCCGGTTTGACGAGTGGCCGGGCCAGACTTTGATGCTGATTCCCCTGGGGCCCGGCGGCTTAAGTTCCGTGGATACCACGTCCCTCTCGGACAGCCGGGTGGTGGAGGAGATGCGGAAGGAGGATGACCGGGGGGTTGACCAGCGCCGGGATATGGTGGATCTCAAGGAGCGGGAAGCGGACGCGGCGGAACAGCGGGCCGCGGTTCAGCGGGAGGCGATTCGGGAAGAGGAGCAGCGGATCGTCCGGGAGCGGGCGGATGTGAACCAGGAACGGAACGCCATTGATCGGGAGCGGCAGCAAACCAGGGAAGACGCGGCCAGGGGGGAAGATACCCGGCAACGGGAGCAGGATCTGGACCGGCGGGAAGCGGAGGCGGATCAGCGGGCCGGGGCGCTGGACAGGCGGGAAGATGATGTGGCGGACCGGCGGGAAGAGGCGCGGCAGACTGAGGAATTCGCCGAACAGAAAAACGCGGAAGCCCGGCAGGAACGGGAAGATATTGCCAGGGATCAGCAGGATATTATCACCCAGGAAGACAGCCGGGTGCAGGCGCCCCAGGGCCTTCTGGGGGCCAGCATCGAGAGCCCGGATACCAGCCTGGGCCGGCTTCTGCGGCTTAGTCCCTCCACCGGGGGGGAACTGAAACGCTCGCCCCTGGATACGGTAAATATCAGAACCCTCAACTTTGTGGGGGGGAAAATCCTCGCCATCGCCGGTGAAAACCGGGGTAACGGCGCCATCCGTCTCATTGAAGTGAACAGCAATACGCTGGAAATGGCAAAGCAGGGGGATGACGATATTCATCCCGGCAGTCTCCTGTGGATTTCCGGGGAAGACCTTTTTGCCATCACCGTAAGTCCCGAAGGGGCGCTGTACCTCAGCCGCTTTGACGCCAATTTGACCCGGCAGGCCCAGTCGCGGATCGC
>JAISAN010000053.1 GCA_031266635.1 Treponema sp.
ATACGGACAATCCTGCTCATAGGGATCGGGGCGGCGGGGGTAAGCGTCATGCTCCTCATCGCCGGGGGCTATCAGTATATTTTTGATTCCTTGAAAAACGAATCCCTTGCCGCCGATGGCGATATACGGCTTGACGCGGAAAGCCCGGAGGCGGCCCTGGCCTGGGACAGCTACCGGGCGGTAAAGGAACGGCTTTTAAGCGGCGGTCTCTTTGCCTCGGTTCTGGCGGAGGCGGAGATCAACGGCCTTGTCGGAACGGCGGAGCGTTCCGTGCCGTGCAGCGGGGTTGCCCTTGAAGGCAACACCATCCTTGATGGCAGCATCGTTTTAGAAAGCGTCTTTGAAGGGGACGTCCTCGAAAATCCCGTGCCGGCCTCAATCGGAGTATCCCTGGCGCGGACCCTGGGTGTATCGCCGGGAACGCTGCTTTCAGGATTTATCGCCGATTGCGGCCTGACCCTGGAAATAGCGGAACTTGTCCAAACCGAATCCGCCTTAAAGGATCGCTTTTATATCGCCCTTCCCCTGGAAACCCTCTTGCGGCGGGGGGCGGACATCACTATAAAAAACCTGCGTATCCGGCTCAAAAAGAGCCTTTCCGCGCCAAGCCTGAACCGGGACGGTGATTCCCCGGATTATGCCGCAGCCCTTGCCCTTATCCGGGACATACCGGAGCTTGCCCCCTTCACCCTCTATTCATTAAAGGAGGGCAATACGGCCACTAATAAAATAGTGGGCGTCTACCGTACCAATTACCGGGTTATTGAGGCGGTTATTATGATAAGCCTTTGTCTTGCCTTTCTAAATGTCCTTTCTCTCTCGATATATGAACGGCGGCAGGAATTCGGAACCCTCAGAGCTATGGGGACGCCGGTATTCCATATCCGGTTCTTGTTGATTACCGAAACCCTTCTGATTGCCGCGGCCGCCTGGATCGCGGGGGTTCTGATCTCGACGGCTCTGGGCTTTCTGGTGAACGCTGCGGGGGGAGCGGTTTTTCCGCCCCCTCCGGGAAGAAGCGCCGTGTTGCGGGGGGGAATACGCCTAAGCGCGGCAAAGACGCTTACCGCAGGGCTGCCCCTCGCGACCGGCGCGTTAGGAGGTGTTTTGATGAGTACCTTGTTTTTTGGGAAGACCGGCATTGTAAAACAGTTGTACTGTCTTATCCTTCTTCTGTTTATTCATTCTCTTCCCGGCTTTGCCCAAAACACAGTGCCGGACGGGGAGGCCCTGCTCCGGCGGGTGGACGCATACCGGCAATTCGCCCCCGCCGGATTTTCCTTTGACTTTACCGTAAGCGAAGGGACAAGCCGGTCTCTGATGCGGGTCAGCCTGGACAACACCGATCAGAACAACAGCATAGCTCAATACCGGGAACCGGCACGGTACCGCCGCCGTCTGGTACTCTGCCGGGGAAACTCCTTTTTTATTTACGAACCGGGGATGACCGCCCCCATCAGAATCACACCCAGGGAAATGCTTTTCGGCCAGGCCGCAGCGGGGGACATAACCCGGATCAGCTTCTCCGGTTCCTATTCGCTTGAGGTAACGGAAGAAAGAGGAGAGGCCCTGCTGCTCCGGCTCAAGGCCCTCAATGGCCGGGACGCCACCTATGATTTTATTGATCTAACCGTCAATAAAGCTGATTACCGGCCCATAAACGCCCAATGCAAGGGGGCAAGCGGAAGGGTTATCAAGACCATTGACTATGAACGGTTCGAGACCATAGGGGGCCGTGAACTTTTGACGGGTTTTACCATCACCGATGGGGCAAGCAAAAAAACAAGCATCGTCGTTTTAAGTAATTTCAGTGCCGAAACCTTGCCTTCTTCAAGTTTTACCGTCGAGGGTATCCGCTTTGTACGGTAGGCGTTGGCGGACTCTGCCATTGCGAACAGTATTTCTGTTGCTTATCATTCCGGGTTCTTTGTTTTCCCAAGACGCCCAGTCAGAGCTTTTATCAGACGCCTCGTCAGACCTCTCATCAATAATAGACCAGCAGTTGGATATTTCCGTTGAACAGCGGACCGGTCTCTGGGAACTGCGGAAAAACAATCCCCTGAACCAGGATAACTGGCAGGAACAGCCCGATTGGGAAACCGAAACCAAGGCCACCCTGGACTGGCACATTGGGTTTTCCAAACGCTTACAGTTTAACACCTCGGGAAGCATGGACTGGAAGTCTCTACAGGGATACTATCATGACCATAGCCTTCGGTATGAATCGCCCGATTTCTATCTGGATACCGCCCTCCTGGACTTCAATATCCACGAGGCGGGGCTGCAAATCATGGCCGGGAAAACCATGCGGAACTACGGAAGCGCGGTACTGCTTCCGGTAACGGATTTTTTATACCTCGACACCCTTGAGCGGGATCGGATCAACCACGGCAAATGGATGGCCGGGGTTTCTCTATATTATCGGGGCCTTTCGTTTGAGACTTGGGCCGCTCCCGCCGCTTCCTGGCTGCATGACGCATACCGCCCCCGTGACGAGGGGGATTTTGACGCTATGATTCTTTCAAGCGCGGTCTATAGTTTTGACATACACCGCCTGGGGTTAGTGTACTACCACAACGGGGCGCATCAACTGGGGCTTTTTTATTCCGGCCAGATAGGCATGGGCCTTATTCCCTATGGGGAACTGGCGGTCTCCAATCATTCCCTGTTGCGGAATTTTTCTCCCTATACTTCGCCTGAGGGTTGGAGCGTTGATATGGTCCTGGGCGGATCCTACGCCTTTTCCCGGATGAACGGAACGCTCTACGCGGAGTACCGCTACCGTTCTTCCGGCATAGCTCCCGGCGGGTGGCGGGAGATCGGGGACAAACTGCTTGCGGAGGAAGCGGCCCATAATTACGCTGCGCTGGGACAGACGGCACAATCGCTGCCCTATCTTTTCACTCCCCGCCATACCGCGGGTATTCGGTTACAAAACACCCGGCAGATTGGGGATCTCTTTGATTACAGCGCCACCCTGTTCTACCTTGCGCCGGACGGGTTTTTCATCAGGGGAGAAGGAACCTTGACGCTTCTTGAACGGTTGAAAATAATGGTAGGCTTTTCCGCTTTTCCGTCCCTCGCGGACAGGGGGGAAATGGCCTTTTGGGAGAAAAAATGGCAGGGGGATATAACGCTGCAATGGACGGCAAGAACATCGGAATGATACGATTTTTTCACATTACCCACACCGTGAAAATCGCCGGGAGGAACCTCGCGGCCCATTGGCGCAAGACCTGGGCCATTGTCGCCGGTATCGGCCTGGGCATCTGCGCCCTGACCCTGGTAGGCGGGTATTACGAATACAATTTTTGGGGCCTGAAACAATCCCTGGTACGGAGCCAGTACGGACACCTGCAAATATATCCGCAGCAGTACCGGGCACACCGGGACACCGAACCCTTTCGGTATTCCCTGGAACGGAGCGACGAACTCATCTCCCTCCTGGAACAGGAGCGGGACATCCAAAGCGCCGTCCCACGATCCAGGGCAATGGGCCTAGTTATCGGAAAAGCCGCCAGCAAGGCCGTGGAAATTTGGGGGGTAGACCCGGA
>JAISAN010000076.1 GCA_031266635.1 Treponema sp.
CTTTCGGGGGAAAACGATCAGTGTCTTGTTCTTTTTCTGTTTTTGGCATTAATATGGAATTCATGCCGGGGGGTGTCAAAGCGTTGGATTTTGAGGAACCTTCACGGTAGTGATAATTCCAAGGAGGAGAGTATGAAAAAAATTCTGGTTCCGGTTTTGGTTCTTGCCCTTGCCGTTCTCATGGGCTGCGACAAAAGTTCCGGCCCGTCCGCCAAGCCCTCAAAGGACAACATCAAGGTTGGTTTCATCTACATCGGCAGTATCAACGATGAAGGCTATACCCAGGCCCACGACAAGGGCCGCCTGGCCATTGAAGCTATGGGTATAGAATGTGCCTATGTGGAAAATGTGCCGGAAACCGCGGACTGCGAAAAGGCGATCCGGGATTTAATCGATCAGGGCTGCAACGTGATCTACACCAACAGTTTCGGTTTTATGGACTGGACGATTAAGGTGGCCGCGGACTTCCCCAATGTGTATTTCGGCCACTGTTCCGGGTACAAACGGGCGGATAATGTGTCCACCTACTTCGGCAAGATTTACCAGGCCCGCTATCTTTCGGGCATCGCCGCGGGGTATAAAACAAAGGTGAACAAAATCGGCTATGTGGCGGCCTTCCCGATTCCCGAAGTTATCCGGGGGATCAACGCCTTTACCCTGGGGGTCCAGTCGGTGAACCCCAACGCCACGGTGGAAGTGATCTGGACCAGTACCTGGTACGATCCCGCGGTGGAGAAGCAGGGGGCCATAGAGCTGCTCAACAAGGGCTGCGATGTGATCGCCCAGCATCAGGATACCACCGCCCCCCAGATTGCCGCCCAGGAAAAGGGCGCCTTTGCGGTGGGCTATAATGTGTCCACCCCGGACGCCGCTCCCCAGGCCTACCTTACCGCCCCCCTCTTCCACTGGGAAGTGTTTTATGTGGACGACGTACAGAGCGTCCTTGACGGAACCTGGAAATCCCGGGCTTACTGGGAGGGGTTCAGTAACAGTACCGTTACCCTGGACGCGCTGACGGCCAACAATGATCCCCGGTCCGCGGCGGCGATTTCCACGGCGGAAGCGAAAATCAAAGACGGAACCCTGGAACCCTTTGCCGGGCCCCTCACCGATCAGGCGGGGCTTGTGAAAGTTCCCGAGGGAACCAGCATGACGGATGATGAAATCTGGAACATGGGCTGGTTTGTGAAGGGCGTGATCGGAACCATCGCGAACTGACGGCGGGGCTTCATGTCCGATAGAAAACCTCTGAAAACCCGGCCGGGATTTTCAGAGGTTCCCTGCATTGAGATGTCCCATATTTCAAAGCGGTTTGCCGCCGTATTGGCCAATGATGACGTGAGCCTTTCGGTGGATCGCGGCGAAATACTGGCCCTTTTGGGGGAGAACGGATCGGGAAAAAGTACCCTGATGAATATGCTCGCGGGCGTATACATTCCCGATTCGGGTTCCATCTCGATCAACGGAAAACCCTGTTCCTTCCGTTCCCCCCAGGACGCCATTGCCGCCAGGGTGGGAATGGTGCATCAGCATTTCAAACTGATCCCCGTGATGAGCGCCTGGGAAAATATCAGCCTGGGCGAGAAGCGGGGCGCGGGGGCTTCGTTCCCCCGGTTTTCAAATCCCTTTATCGAAAAGAAACGGATCAACAAAAAAATAACGGATATCGAAAAACAGTTCGGCCTGTATACCAATCACGATAAAAAAATTTACGATATGTCGGTCTCCGAGCGGCAGACCGTGGAAATTTTGAAAATGCTCTACCGGGGCGCCGGTATATTGATCCTTGACGAACCCACCGCCGTACTGACCCCCCAGGAAATTGATTCCCTGTTTTCCATGCTGCGGAACATGAAAGACGCGGGAAACGCGATCATCATTATCACCCACAAACTGAACGAGGTGCTGGAAATCAGCGACCGGGTTACGGTGCTGCGGAAGGGGAGGGCGGCGGGTACGGTGAAGACTTCGGAAACATCGGCCAGGGAATTGACCGAGATGATGGTGGGGGCCAGCGTGTCCCTGGAGATCCGCCGGGAAGCTCCGGCCCCCCGGAAAGAGCCCCTGATGGAAGTCCGCTCCCTCTCCTGCCGGAACGCCGATGGGGCCGGCCTTATCAACGGTATGTCCTTTGACCTCTACGGCGGGGAGATTCTCGGCGTGGCGGGAATCGCCGGGAGCGGGCAGCGGGAACTCTGCGAAATTATCGCCGGCCTCCGCCGCGTTGAAAGCGGTTCAATTTTGTTTCAGGGCGAAGACATGGTGGGCCTTTCCCCCCGGGCCATTAAAGACCGGGGGGTGTCCATGAGTTTTGTCCCCGAAGACCGGCTGGGCATGGGGCTGGTGGCGGGGATGAGCGTAACCGACAATATTCTCCTGCGGTCTTACGAAAAGACGCCGGGGATTTTTACCGACCGCCAGGGCGGCCGCGCGCTGGCGGAAAAGATCGTCCGCCGGTATGGGATTTCCACCCCCTCGGTGTCCCATCTGGTGCGGAAACTTTCGGGGGGGAATATCCAGAAGGTGCTTTTGGGCCGGGAGATAGACCTGGAACCCCAGGTGCTGATCACCGCTTATCCCGTGCGGGGGCTGGACATCGGCGCGTCATACAGCATCTACGACATGCTGAACGAACAGAAAAAAAAGGGGGTTGCCGTGCTGTATATCGGTGAAGACCTGGATGTGCTGCGGGAACTCTGTGACCGGATTATGGTGATCCACTCGGGCGCGGTGATGGGTATTGTGGACCCCCGGTCCTCCACCAAGGAAGACCTGGGGCTTTTGATGCTGGGTCATAAAGCGGGGACCCCGTGATACGGATCGCGGTCAGGCCGGAGCTTTCCGGTTTCCGGGAAAACCTTCAGCGCGCCGCGGCGGCCCTTGCCGCTCTGGCGGCCTCCGCGCTGTTTATCCTGCTCATCGGCTATAATCCCCTGGATGTGTTTTCCCGGATCCTCGCCGGTTCCCTGGGCACCGCCTACCGGTTCCGGGAAACGGTGAACAAGGCCATCCCCTTAAGCCTCCTTTCCCTGGGAACCGCCGCGGCCTTCAGGATGAAATTCTGGAACATCGGCCAGGAAGGCCAGTTTTATCTCGGGGCCTACGGCGCTTCCCTCATCGCCTTTTCCTTTCCCGATATGCCGTCCCCCCTGCTGCTGTCTTTCATGTTTCTTGCCGGCTTTGTGTTCGGCGGCCTCTGGGCCCTGATCCCCGCTTTGCTCAAGGCCCGTTTTTCCACCAGCGAAACCCTGGTAACCCTGATGCTGAATTATGTGGCCGCCAAGTGGATCTCCTATCTCCAGTACGGCCCCTGGAAGGACCCCCAGGGCATGGGCTTTCCCAAGATCGCTTCTTTC
>JAISAN010000103.1 GCA_031266635.1 Treponema sp.
CGGACTGGAAGCCCTCCTCAAGGCCGCCCGGAAACAGGGGCTTTTAGCCCTGGATTTTGAGACCGATTCCCTGGACGCCTGGAACGCCCGGCCCATCGGCGTTTCCCTGGCCGTAAAACCCAAAGAAGCGGTGTATGTTCCGGTGGCCCCCCACCAAAGCTGGGAGGGGAAGGGGCCGGTTCCCTTCCTGGAGGGCGAAAAAGTCCGGGCCCTGCTGGAGCCCCTGCTCCTGGACCCCGGCATGACCATCGCGGCCCACAACGCCAAATATGATTACAAGGTCAGCCGGGGCTGGGGCGTCCCCCGGTGGAAATGCCGGATCTGGGATACCATGGTGGCCGCCTGGGTGGATGATCCTGAGCGGAACAACTATTCCCTGGATTCCCTGGCAATCTACCATTTTGGCTATACTCCTATAGCCTATAACGACATTGTTCCCAAGGGCAAAACCTTCGACGCCGTTCCCCTGGAAACCGCCGCGGCCTATTCCGGCGAGGACGCGGATCTTACCCTGCGGATGAAACAATTCATGGAAGCCAGGCTGGTCAAATCCGGATCCCTCAAACTTTTTACGGATCTGGAAATGCCCCTGCTCCCCATTCTGGCGGAAATGGAAGGAGAGGGGATAAAAATTGAAGGCCGGTCTTTGCGGGAGTACGGGCAGGAAATGTTTCAGGAACTCAAGCGGATTCAGGCGGAAACCTGGGAACTTGTGGGCCGTGAGTTTAACCTGGGTTCCACCAAGCAGCTTCAGGAGGTGCTTTTTACCGAACGGAAACTCAAGCCCGGCAAAAAAACCAAAACCGGCTATTCCACCGATGTGGATGTGCTGATGGACCTTGCCCGGGAAGACCCGGTTCCCGCCCTGATCCTCCGCCACCGGACCTTGTCGAAACTCAAGTCCACCTATGTAGACGCCCTGGCGGATCTGGCGGACCGGGAAGGGCGGCTCCACACCAACTTTGTCCAGACCGGCACCGCCACCGGCCGCCTCTCCAGCCGGGAGCCCAATTTGCAAAACATCCCCATCCGGGATGAAGAGGGCCGCCGCATCCGGGAAGCTTTTGTGGCCCGGCCGGGCTGCCTCCTCATCTCCGCGGACTACAGCCAGATAGAACTGGTGGTACTGGCCCATCTTTCGGAGGACGAAAACCTCATCTCCGCCTTCAGGGAGGATAAGGATGTCCACGTCCGGACCGCGGCCCTTATCTTCGGCGTTGCGGAAAAGGACGTGGCCCCGGAACAGCGGCGCATGGCCAAGACCATTAACTTCGGGGTCATGTACGGCATGAGCGCGTTCCGGCTGGCCAACGAGCTGGGGATCAGCCGGACCGACGCGGCGGCCTTCATCGACGCCTACTTCAAAACCTACGCCGGGGTAAGCCGCTTCATCAGCGATCTCATCAGGAAGACCGAAGCCTCAGGATACGCCGCCACGATCCTGGGCCGCCGCCGCCGGATTTTGGGGATCAACTCCCGGAACAAAACCGAGAAGGCCGCCGCGGAACGGGTGGCCGTAAACACCCCCATCCAGGGTTCCGCCGCGGACATTGTAAAAATCGCCATGCTGGAACTGGATAAGCGCCTGGCCGCCGAAAAAAGTCCCGCCCGGCTCCTCCTGCAAGTTCACGATGAACTTATCCTGGAGTGCCCCAAAGCTGAAGCGAAAGCCGCCGCCGCCCTGGTTAAAGAGGTGATGGAAAAAGCGGCGGTGCTCCGGGCGCCCCTGCGGGTCAGCGTGGAAACTGGCAAACGCTGGGGAGATTTTCATTAACGAAAAACCGGGCATTTGACCGCTTTTCCAAGAGGTTGTTCCAAAACCCGGTTGGTGCAGACCAAAGGTCTGATGAAACAATCTCCGTTCCCTAAAATATTTTTCTCCCCCCACTTGTCTATATATTAAGAAGGAGTAAATATATGAAAAACTTCAGGGTATGGCATCACATTTTTATAATTCCGGCAGTGGCGGCGTTTGTCGCGGTTTTCGGCTGCGCCGTCATGTTCCTCTGGAACGCGCTGCTTCCTGGCATAACAGGGCTCCGGGCCATAAATTTCCCGGAAGCCGCGGGGATTTTGATCCTGGCGCGGATTCTGTTCGGCGGTCTGGGGGGCATGGGCTGGCATCACGGACACAAAAATTCGTTCAAGGAAAGATGGCTGACCATGAACGACGAAGAACGAAAAGCCTTTATAAAAAAATACCACGGGTTCCATGAGCGTGGTTTTTACGCCGAAGAAGGCGGACGGCCCGGCCCAGGTGATCAGAAAACAGAGTAGCCGGAAAGATCATGCCGCAAAGCGCCGTTCCCCGGGACGCGGCGCCGGATACGATTTCCGGCGCCTTTGTCAGATACCGGGGCCGTCTTGAAAATTTTATCCGCCGGCGGGTTCCGACACTGGAAGACGCGGAGGATATTTTACAGGAAATATTTTATCAGTTCACCCGAATGGACAGCCTGGCGCGGCCGGTGGAACAAACCGCGGCATGGCTGTACCGTGTGGCCCGTAATATGATAAGCAACTGGCGGACCAAAAAACGGGACGCCCCCTATCCTGTGGAATACAAAGAAAACGGGGAACAGGTCTTCCGGGATTTTGCGGACCTTCTTTTTGACGCCGAAGTAAGCCCCGAGACCGAATATCTGCGTTCCCTGGTGTGGGATGAAATCCGCGGGGCCCTGGCCGAACTGCCCGGAGAACAGCGTTTTATTTTTGAACAAACGGAACTGCTGGATATACCGGTAAAAGAAATTTCACGGATCACCGGCGTACCGGTCAATACCCTGCTTTCCCGAAAACATTACGCCGTTATCCGGCTGCGGAAACGGCTGGAGCAACTCTACGCCGAATTGATGGGAAACGGCGGGCAATCCGCGCCCTATCCCTGAAGAAAATCCCGGACCGCTTCCCGGCTTACGCCCACGCCGCCCTGGGCGTCGAGTTTTTTCTCGCCGCCGCCGGTATCCATTCTAAAGGCGGGGACAAACCAGACGCCGCTTTTTTCGTAGGCCAGATCGTTGTTTTCATCAACCTGTTTGGCGTATTTCCCCGATTCCAGAAGAGCTTTGAATTTACCGGGGTCCGCCAGGTCTTTCAAAATATGACAAAGAACATCGGCCTGCTCCACGTTCTGCCGTTCTACCGCCACAGCCTGAAACATGGCGGCGTGAAATTTGGCCATATCAAGGCCCAGTTCCCGGGCGATGTAATAGCTCTGGCAGGCCAGATCGGTATGGGGCGGATGATCCTCCGGCCGGGGATGGGACTCAATAGGCCGCCACTCAATTTCGATTTCCGGGTGGTCCCCGATAAATTCCCGGAGATATTCATATCCCTTCTTGCAGAAAGGACATTCATAATCATAAAAAATCCGCATCTTTGGCATGGGTTCCTCCATAATTTAACATTCATTCTAATTTATGCGGAAAAACCATGCAAGTTCCACGGCAGCCCGGCGCGGAGGCTCACTCCATGACAAAAAAGGCGGCGGCGATTGTCCGGGCAAATTCCCGGAGATCCGCCCCTGCCGGGGATTTAAGGGGGAAGGTACGCCGCAGCAGAACTGTTCCTTTTTCCCGGTCATAGATCTCGGCGGTCCCCGCAAGGCGCCCAATCTCAGGGCCACCTGAATCTTCAAGGCTGATGATCAGGGCAAAGCGCCGGGAAGGATCCGGCCCGTTTCCGGGATCAAACCCCGCTTTTTTAAGGGCCCGGACAAGGCTTGTCCGGGAGACATATTTCTCTTGGCCGGAACCGCCGGGAAGACGGATCGTCAGTTCTACCGGGAGTTTTACTCCCTGCTGGCGTAAATTACCCCGGTTCAGGGCGTACAATTCTTCCGCCGCCTTCCCTTTGGCCGGGCCTTTCCCCCGTTTTGACAGTTCGATATAGCATTGGGAGATCATTTCCCGCTCCCAGAGGGGATCAAAGCCCTCCAGGGCGGCGTTAATCAGGCTGGTTTTCTTCAATAAAACGCCTTCTTCCAGATCATAGGCCGGTTTGACCTGCGGAATAAGGGCGCTTTCAAAACTCCGGGCTTTGTTGAGATAGGCAAGCGCCCGGCGGGGGTAGCCTTCAAAGGCATTGTAATACTGGATGAATGAATCAAGATGGGGCCCGCTCCCCTCATACGCTTCGGGGCCGTAAGCGTCTCCCGCGCCGAGGCTGTATTTCCGGTACAGACGCCGGTTAACCGCGGCCTTGAAACGGAAAGAGACAAGCCGGAACAGGGAGCGGATTTTTTCACCCGGCCTGCCGTAGGGAGTCAGCCTTTCGGTTCGGGCCAGCCCGGCATAGGTTTTATACAGGATGTCCCGGATGTCCCGCTGGTACCGGACCGGATCAATGCCGTAATTGAGCATCCATGAGAGATCGCCGGTTTTCAGGCAGTCCTCCGCATAGAGCCGCGCCTCTTCCAGCCGCCCTGTTATCTGGTATATCTGGGCCAGGTTGATCTTGGCCAGGGGGGAGGTGTCAATTTCGTAGGCGGTCTCATAATCCGCCAGGGAACGGGGGAAATCCAGCCGGCGGAGATAAAGTTCGCCCCTGGCCAGCCGGCCGGAGGCGCGGTTTTGGGATTCCAGGGAAGCGTTGGTTTCTTCCAGGGCCAGGTCAAAATGGTTGAACCGGGTTTCCAGAATGGACAGGTTATAACGGGCCACCGCGGTAAACACCCGGTCCCCCTGGCGTTCCCCGGCGCTTATGGCCCGCTGGTACCAGGTCTTCCCCTCATCGTAACGGTACATATCCGAATACAGGGTTCCCAGGGTCATGGCAAAATCCGCGTCTTCCCCAAGGCGCTCAATGGCCGCAGTAAGGAGCCGTTCCCCGTCCCCCAGACGGTGGACCTTGTAATACATCCAGCCCAGGTTGCCGATGGCTTCCCGATCATCGGGATCGATGGCCAGAAGACGTTCCAGATAATCCACCGAAAGCCGGTCCCGGTTCAGGTAGCCCGCGCAGCGGGAGAGCCGGTAAAGCAGATCCGGGCTCCAGGGGAGGAGTTCTTCGGCCCGGCGGTATTCATCCCAGGCCAGGCTATAAAGCCCCCGGTAATAGTAGAGGTTCCCCAAAGCCAGGGGGAAGCGGGGCTCCTCCGGGTACTGTCCCCGGCCCAGGGTATAAAGCTCAATGGCCCGTTCCCAGAATTCCGCCACCTCCGCTTCCTGCGCCCCGTTGAAAAGGGCGTCCGAATCAAGTTCCCGGTTCTGGGCCGCCGTTCGTTCCCCGCCGGGGAGTATAAGCAGGAAAGCGAACAAAATCAGCAGGAGGCCGCCGCCCTTACTGCCGCCCCGTCCAGCGCGTGTTTCACCGCCGGAATTCAAAACCAGCGCCAGGGGAGGAAGCAGCCAGGCCAGAAGCCGCCGGAAAAAAGGTACGGCCTTCCCGTAGGCCGCGGAAAAAGCGCGGTACTGTTCCCGGAAGTCCCGGAGATCCGCCGGACCAAAATCCGGGGCAAACCGGGCGGCGGCAAAGCCCTGATACAGGGCATACACGCCGGGTATGCGGGACTCAAGCTCCCTGGCCCATTCCGCCTCCGCGGCGGCCTTCCGGTAACCGGCCAGCAGGAGGCGCCGCCGGGCGTGCATCCAGAGGCGGACTGAACTCCTCCGGGGATTTCGGATGATCCGGGAAGCGAGCAGGGGGCCGCAGCGGATGGACAGGAAGGCGGCGGCAAGGAACAGGAGAAGCAGCCAGGGCCAGTATGTCTTGAGGAAGGCTCCGGCCCGCCGGGCCAGTGCGGAAAACCCCTGTCCGGCAGCAGGATCTTCTATCCCTTCTTTTGGACGCAGCCGGCTGTGGTTTTCCAGAATCTCCTTCATCAGCCGTTCAAACAGTTCCTGATCCACCCCGGAGGAAAAACGGAATTCCTCCCCCGCCGCAAGCTGATCGGTGGTGGGATCGTACTCAACCCAGCCGTATCCGGGGAAAGGCACCTCCACCCAGGCGTGGGCCATATCGGAACGGACCGGGTAATAGCCAAAGGTATTGGTGGAGGGGTCGATAAAAAAGCCCGCCGCCACCCGGGCGGGAATCCCCAGTGAACGGAGCATCAGGGCCATGGAGAAGGCGTAGTAAGAACAGTATCCCTTTTTGGAGTTAAAGAGGAAAAACCCGAGCTGATCCCCGTCGGGAGCTATTCCCGGTTTCAGGCTGTAGCGGTAATCCCCGAATTTCAGATATTCATAGATCGCCTGGGTTTTTTCCCAGTATGTCGTAAGCCCCCCGGTAATTTCCCGGGCCAGGGCCCCTACCCGTTCATTCCCGCCGTATTCGGTGTAGAGCCGGTATGCCTCAGCGTCCAGCCCCAGCCGTTCCGGGACCGGCGGCCAGTCCCCGGCGTCCATCAGGCCGAAGGGGTTGAAATCGCCGGTATAGCTTTGCACGCCGTAGGCGGAACTAAAGGAGGATGCGTCCCAGTTTTCGTAGGGGGTAATGGCGAAGGGATCATTCAGGCCGATAAAAGCGGAGGAATCAAAATTCACGAGGTAAATTTCCTGGCCGGTGATCCGGGAGTCCCTGAAGGGCTCTTTTCCGGGGAGCCGCACGGACCAGCCGGGAACCCGCTGGGGATGGGTTTTTTCGTCCGGTTCTTCCAGCCGGAAAAAGCCCTGTTTCTCCGAGTAGCCGGAAAGCACATAGCGGCGGAACAGGATATGGTCGTCTTCGGCGTCCTTCCTGATGATCAGGGCCAGATCATCGGTCATGCTGATTTCGCTTTCCAGTCTGAGGAATTGGGAAAAATCAAAACGGAAGAGTTTGGGTTCCAGCAGGCCGCCGCCCTTTTCAACGGCCCGTTCCTGTGAAGGCCGGAGAAACAGCAGACCCCCGAGAAATGTCAGAAGAAGCAGGAGCAGTACCGCGGGAAGGGCTTCCCGTTTCCGTAATTTCACTGCCGGGGGCAGGGACAGCAGCAGGGCTCCAAGCTGGAGAAAGACAATGCCGCCGAAAACGGCGATCATCAGCACCGGCCAGCGGTACAGGGCGATGTCCCCGGCGCTGGCCGTTGAGTAGATCACCAGCAGCAGGGCCGCCCCGGCGATAATATCCCCCCGGAGGAAATTCCGGGAACGGAGGGAAAACCAGGTAGTTACGGCGGCCCAGTAGAAGGGCAGGAGGGAGACAAAGCTGTTCCGGTCCAGGTTGAGGAGAAGGGAGTCCAGAACCACCGCCGTTCCGGGCGCGAAAAGCCGGGGCAGGGCGACAAAGAGCCGTACCGTCCAGGGGATAAGCGCTATGACCGCCAGCGCGGGAAAGGCCCCCAGGGGGCGACCGTTTTTGATCCGGCGGCCAAGAACAAGCACGGCGGCAAAAGCCGCGCCCAGGGAGGCGAGAAAGACCGGGGTATCCGCCAGATCCGCCGCCAGGAGCCGGAACTGGTACAGAATGGCAAAAAGGGCGGCGGAACGGAGGAGCAGCGCCCAGCGAAGGGATAAGCTTATTTTTCCGGCTGATTCGCTGCGAAGGGTCCATGCCCCGTCCGCTTGCCTCCCCCGCGCAGCGGGTTCCTGGGTTGTTGATCCCTTATTCATAGCCGCCCCCTCGTTCCTGAGCACCGGCGGGCGTCATGCCGCCGCAGCAAAAAGCCCCCGCGTGAACGCCGGGCTTCTGGCCGTAAATATACACATTGGTTTCCGCCGCGGCGCTCAGGGCGGGAACCTTCGAAGCGGCGGCGCCTTTGCCGCTATTGCGGAACCCGTCATCCTCATAGAGGAAAACCACATCAACCTGCTGTTTCGGGTCCCGCTTTTTCAGGAACCGGTCCAGGGCGGAACTTTCCCCGGCGGAACGGGGGAGGGCGAGAATCAGGCAGCCCCGGTCTTCGCCGGGGGCGGGGTAATCTTCCGGGGCCGAAAGGGAAAGGGCCGCGGGCCAGGCCAGGGCCTCCGCCAGATCCGCCGCCGGGCCGCCCCGGATTTTTCCGCCTGTATGTCCAATCAGAATGTCCCGGCCCGCTTCGGCGTATTCCAGCGCCGCGGCCAGGGCGTTTTCGCAGAGCAGGTCCACCGCCCGCCGGGCCTCCGCCGCAAGGGAAAACAGGAAGGAATCGGCCTGGGTATCCACCAGGATCAACAGCCGGGAATGGGGTGGCGGCTCCGGCTCCCCCTCCCGGACAAAGAGACTTCCCCCGTGGCTGTAGAGCTTCCAGTTGATCCGGCGGGGGTCATCTCCGGGGATATAGGGCCGGTGATCGATCAGGTTATCCGTCCGCAGATAATGTACGTCCGACCGCTGTTCCGTACCGCCGGAACGGATCCGCAGGGGAAGGCGCTCCTCCGCCCGCCGGGGCCCGGCGAGAATCCGGGGCTCATGTTCGAGGAAAAACCGGCGGGAAAGGCGGAAAAACCCCAGCACATCGAAAAACACCAGCTCATCATATTCGGAAAAATAGGCCCCCCGTTCCGTTACCTCGAAGGTTTTTGGTTCCGTTCCGGCCCTGCGGGGATCAAAGAGATACACAAGGCTCCGGCCGTCCCTGGTTTCCAGGTTGATTTGATACCGGACCAGAACACCGGGGAGGCGGAAAAATTTCGGGCCGGTTTTTTCGGGGGACAAAAAAACCTCCGCCGTTTCCCCCGCGGCGATACGGCGGGGGCTTAGCCGGACGGAAAGCCGCTGCTTCCCCGGCCACAGCCCCCG
>JAISAN010000148.1 GCA_031266635.1 Treponema sp.
CGGCCGGAGTTCCGGCCCGGCTCCGGCCCAGGGCGTCGGCTTCTTCAATAGCATTGGGCCAGCGCTCCGCACGTACCCGGCCCCGGTCAAGGGAGGGGCTGAACCAGCCGGAGGCGGAAGTTTCGGGCGCCTCACCCACGATCACTTGAACATAATCGTTAAGGATATAATCCCGGATAAAGTCCTGTTTGTAAAATTTCAGCGCGTAGGTTCCCGCCGCCTCGGCCCGGAACACAAAGCTCTGTCCCTCGGGCTCAAGCCGCCGGGACTCGTAGTTGACGCCCCGCCGGGCGCCCAGTTCCCCCAGGTAGACCCAGCCGGTTCCCCGGAAAGGAATCTCCACCAACTGCCCTACGGTGGCCCGGATTATCCGGGAAAAAACAATTTCTCCCCCGGAAGCCGGGGGCGGCGGGGCAAGGGCTTCAATTTCCGGTTCCGGGGATGCGGGGGGGGGCTGAACCGGCCGGGCCAGCGGTTCCCGGATTATGCCGGATGGATCTTCTTCGGCGGGCCGCAGACGGAGGGGCTGGGCTTCCCCGGCAGGCCGCAGGCCGGGAGGCGGCGGCGGGGGAAGCGGCGGCTCCGGGGGAGGAGGAGGCGGGCTTTCATTCCCCGGCCCGGCCCCTTCCGGCGGGGGAACGGAAGCCGGTTCCGGGGGCAGAAGCAGGGCCGCGGCGTCCGGCTCAGGCAGGAGGACATCAGCCTCCGGGAAAAAGGATTCGGCAGCCACTTCCGCCGGTTCAGGACTAGGTTCCGCCAAATCATCCACCTGAAGATCCTCAGTTTGTTCATCAGGAGCGTCGGATATATCCGGCATATCAGCCGCGTCCGGTGCTAATTCGGCGGCGTCCATAGTTTCAGCCTCCCCGGCGGGAACCTCGGCGCTTTCCACAGGCTCCGGCACCGGCTGCTCCTCTCCTGCGGGGGAGCTGCTGGCACAGGCCAGGAACAACAGGGAAATTAAGGACCCTGATAAAAAAAACCGGGATTTTTTCATGGCACACGCTCCAACAGTTCATCGATCGCCGCTTCCGCCTGTTCCCGCCAGGGTTCCTCCCCGCTTTTCAGGGGGTCCTGCCAATAGGGGGCCGCGTCTTCCCCGGTCCAGGATTCCCGGGGCATCCGTTCCAGCAGTACGCCGGGGATAAAGTCAGGCTCATCGGGCAGGAACAGCTCTTCCCGGGGAATATGGAAGCCCTGAACCGGCCCGGCCGGATCCTCCGGCGGCCCGGCGCGGGAACCGCGCTGTCCGATCAGCAGGACCACAGATAAAAGCAGCAGAACCAGTACGGCCCCCAGACCGGCCAGCAGCCATTTCCGCTTTTCACGAAACAATACGCCGGACCTCAGGCCCTTTTCCCGGATCAGGGCAAGAAGGGATAAAAACCTGCCGGGCAGGGTCCTGAAAAAACCCGCCAGCGCGGCCCCCGGCTTTTTCAGCTTTGTCAGCAAATCCGGCAGAAACGGCATATCACCAGTATAACAGGAACGGCAGATTCTTTCACCCCCGGTTCTTCCAGGCCGGAACCCAAAACCAGGTCAAAGGACTGGCGGAAGCCTTTTTTTTTTGGTATCCTTTTATTATGACAATTGAAATAAATTCCCGGGGGAACGGGGCCTGCCCCCTCTGCGCTTCCAACGGGAATTGCCGGGTACAGGATACCATTACCGCAGCCATAACAAGTTTTTCCAGCGAAGACGACCCCATGGAACTGGTAGTGTATTCCTGTCCGCAATTTCAGGAGAAAGTATCGTGAATGAACGGCTGACCTCCCTGCTCCGCCGCTATGATGAGTTGTCTCTTTTGATTCAGGACCCGGAGCTGGTAAAATACCAGAACAAATACCGGGACTTGATGAAAGAATATTCCCATTTAAGCGAGATTGCCTCCGCCCAGAACGAAATCGACGCCCTTTCCCGGCAGATGAAAGAGACCAGAACCCTGATTCAGGACGAAAAGGATCAGGACATGCGGGAGCTTGCCCGGCAGGAGTTCAGGGAGCTGGAAACCCGGATTACCGATGCGGAGGACCGGCTCAAATTCCTCCTCATTCCCAAAGATCCGCTGGATGAAAAAAATATCATCATGGAAATCCGGGCGGGAACCGGCGGAGAGGAAGCGGCCCTGTTTGCGGCGGACCTCTACCGTATGTACGCCCGGTTTGCCGAAACCAAAGGCTGGAAATTTGAGATTATGAATTCCAACGAGACTGAGTTGGGGGGCTTTAAGGAAATTATTTTTTCCGTCAGCGGCGGTAATGTCTACGAAAACCTCCGGTACGAGTCGGGGGTTCACCGGGTTCAGCGGGTTCCCGCCACCGAAGCGTCCGGCCGGACTCACACTTCGGCGGTTACCGTGGCGGTACTCCCCGAAGCGAATGAGACGGAAATTGACATCAAGCCGGAAGATTTACGGATCGATGTAATGCGGGCCGGCGGTCCCGGCGGACAGTGCGTCAACACCACCGATTCCGCGGTCCGGATCACCCACCTTCCTTCGGGGATCACCGTTCATTGTCAGGACGAAAAAAGTCAGATCAAAAACAAGGCCAAGGCCATGCGGATACTCCGGGCCCGGATTTATGAAATGGAAGCGGCAAAGGCGGCATCGGAACGGGCGGAGGCCCGGAAAAACCAGGTTGGTTCCGGGGACCGGTCTGAACGGATCAGAACCTACAACTTTCCCCAGAACCGCCTTACGGATCACCGGATCAACCTGACCCTCTACAAGCTGGACCTGATTATGCAGGGAGATGTGGCGGAACTTTTTGACGCGCTAAAACTCTCCGCCCGGGAAGAACTTCTCCAGATCAGCAGTTCCACAGCGGCCGTTAGTTAATCTTCCCTCCGGGCCATGACCATTACCGAAAGCCTTGCCAGGGGAACAAAATTTCTCCGCGCCCAAGGTGTAGACAGTCCCGGCCTGGACGCTTCCCTGCTCCTGGCCGAGACCTTGGGGCTCAGCCGGGAACAGCTCATCCGGCGCGGCCCCGATCCCCTGGGGGAAGCGGAGAGCCGCCATTTTTTCCGGCTCATCGGCCGCCGGATCGCCGGGGAATGTACGGCCTACATTCTGGGGCGTAAAGAATTCCGGGGGCTTGATTTTCTGGTGAACCCCGCAGTCCTTGTCCCCCGGCCGGACACCGAAACCCTGGTAGAAGCGGCGCTGGCGGTTCTGGGCCCGCCCCGCCCCGGTCCGGCCCGCTCGCTGTTGGATATGTGTACCGGTTCGGGGGCCGTGGCTGTGGCCCTGAAACACGAACGCCCGGAAATTGAAGTTTTCGCTTCGGACATTTCTCCCGAAGCCCTGGAAACCGCCCGGCTCAATGCCGTCCGGCTTCTGGGGACAGAGCTAAACCCGGCGGAACCGGGATTCACTCCGGCGGAGACAGTTTGTACGCCAATGGGGACAGAGCCCGGACAGATCAGGCGGCGGCAAAGCCCGTCCCCCGCCCTTACCTTTATTCTCAGCGATCTGTTCGGCCAAATCTCCCGCCCCTTTCACCTCATCACCGCCAATCCCCCCTATGTGAAGAGCGGTGAAATTGAAGGGCTCCCACAGGAGATTAAAAAGGAACCCCGGCTGGCCCTGGACGGCGGGGAGGACGGGCTTGATCATATCCGGGCCATTATCGCCGGAGCGCCGGAGCATCTTTTCCCCGGCGGCGGCCTTCTGCTGGAAGCGGACCCCCGGCAAATGCCCCTCATCGTTTCACTGCTTGAACATCAGGGGTTTACGGATATACAAACCTATAGGGACTTATCCGGTGCGGAGCGGGTTATCGGCGGCAGAATGCGGGAGGATATATTATGGAAGAAGTCATTTCTTCCCTGAAAGAAAAAATCAGCCACTACGAAGAACGGGACCGGCGGCGGATCCTCGGGGCCCTGTTCCGGGAGGAAAATGTCTCAGCCGCCAAAGCGCCCGGCGTCCCCGGCGGGGACCTCAGCGTCCCCGGCCGGGCGCTGGAAATCGCCTCCATCCTCATCAGCCTGAACCTCGACGCCGATACCCTCATCGCCGCCCTGATCCTGAACCGGGGAACCGGGTTTAAGGCTGACGGAACAGAACCCGGCGGAATCTTCCCGGCCGGCGGATCCCTGGCGGAAGAATTCGGCCCCCGCATCAGCCTCCTGGTCGAAGGAGCCGCCAAAATCGCCGACATTCCGGCAAAAAACAAAACAATCCGGGAGGCGGAAAATATCAGGAAAATGTTTTTCGTCATGGCCCAGGACATCAGGATAATTTTTATCAAACTGGCGGAAAAGCTCTGCGCCCTGCGGGCCCTGGATTCCCTGCCGGCGGAGGAACAGCGGCCCATTGCCCAGGAATGTCTTGATATTTACGCCCCCCTGGCGGACCGGCTGGGTATTTCCTGGATCAAGGATGAACTGGAAGACCTGTCCCTCAAGTACCTGAACCGGGAAGTTTACCAGCAGATAAAAGACATTGTCGCCGAAAAACGGAGCGAACGGCAGGATTTTCTCAACCGGGCGCAGGAGGCGATCAAACAGGAAGCCGCCGCCGCGGGGATCGACATCGAAGTTTTTAGCCGGGCCAAACATTTTTATTCGATTTATCAGAAGATGCGAAAGCGAAACAAAAACGCCGGGGACATTTACGATTTATTTGGCATCAGAATTCTCTGCGGCAATATAGAAAACTGCTATACCCTGCTGGGCGTGGTCCACCGGCTCTGGAAACCTCTGGAAGGCCGCTTCAAAGATTATATTGCCATGCCCAAATCCAACGGCTATCAGAGCCTCCATACCACGGTAATGTCTCCCTCTGAAACAGCGGAAACGGGAACGCATGAGGGGCGGATCCTGGAAATTCAGATCCGGACCCATGAGATGCATCACATTGCGGAAAACGGAATCGCCAGCCACTGGCTCTACAAAAAAGGCGCCTCCAGGGATCTGGTGCGGCCGGTGGACATTTCCATTGTCAACCGCCTGCGGAACTGGAAAACCGAAAACAGGGCGGATGAACAGCGGGGCTCCGCTTCTTTCCCGGAAGATTTCAAACGGGAACTCCTGGGCGATTCAATTTATGTATTTACCCCCCAGGGAAAGGTGATAGAACTTCCCGCCGGAGCGACCCCCATTGATTTTGCCTACAGTATCCACTCGGCCATAGGGGAACACTGCGCGGGGGCCAAGGCAGACGGGTCCATCGTCCCCCTAAGCTCGGAACTGCGGAATACCCAGGTGGTGGAGATCCTCACCAGCCCCTCCGCCCATCCCCATCTGAACTGGCTCCGGCTGGTAAAAACCGCGAAAGCCCGGAGCAAGATCAGAACCTGGCTTGAACAAAACGATGATTCGATTATCATCGAAAAAAACGTGGTGGCAAAAAAGAAGCCCGCCCCGCCGCCGGAATCCGCTCCGGTAAAAGATTTTTCCCCGGTTCAGCGGGTAATCCAGCAAAACGCCGACGCCAATATCTTCCACGTCCGGGTAGAGGATGAAAAAAACCTGATGATCCGCTTTGCCCGCTGCTGCCGCCCGGTAACCGGCGATCCGATCATCGGCTATGTATCCCGGGGCCGGGGTATTATTATCCACCGGAAAAACTGCAGCAACCTGGCCAATATCCCCGACTTTGAAGAACGGAAGATCGAAACCGAATGGGAAAACGCCGGTTCGGTGCTGGTAAAACATTTCAGGATCGAGGCCCGCCTTTCGGCGGATCTTTTTTCCGAGATCGAGGGGGCGGTGCGGAAGCATCAGGGCCATCTTATTGAGGGGCGGCTGGAAGAAACAGCGCCGAACCGGCTCACCGGCTTTTTTACCATGCAGCTTGAATCCGCCGCTACCCTCAGGCGGGTTATCAGGAATATCCGGGGTATTCCCGGTATGTACAGTGTACAGACTCTTAACTAGAGTTGTCCGCTTTAAGGAGCGCAAAAAAATGATGAAAAAAATATATCTTGTTTTTTTTACCGCCTTCCTCATCGCTTCCTGTACCCTGAACAAATCGACCAGACAGGAGGGCGGCCCGGAGGAAGAAGCGGCGCCCCGGCCGGATTACCTTACCCTTGTGGCCGCCGGAGACAATTTGTTCCACGACCCGATGATCCGTCTGGATCCAAAGACAGGCTCTTATGACTTTACCGCCTCTTATGCTGAAATAGAACCCCTCATAAAACCGGCGGATATTGCGTTTATTAATCAGGAAACCGTTTTTGGCGGCGCGGCTTCCGGCTTTTCAGGCTATCCCCGGTTCAACACCCCGGCGGAGGTGGGAACCGCCCTGGCCGGCGCGGGCTTTGATGTAATAAATCACGCCACCAACCACATTATGGACAAGGGGGAGGGGGCGGTTTTCGCAACCATGAATTATTGGGACACCATACCCGGCGTACAGTACCTGGGCATATACCGTTCCCCGGAAGAACGGGAAACAAAAAAAGTGATTATCGAAAAAAACAATATCAAAACCGGTTTCCTTGCCTATACCTACGGTACTAACGGCCTTCCCGTTCCCCGGGACAAGCCCTACCTCGTTTCCCTCATCAACGAACCGGTTATGGAAAAAGAAATCGCCGCCCTCCGCCCCCTCTGCGACTTTCTGGTTGTTTCCATGCACTGGGGGGAAGAATACCGGCATACCCCTACGGGGGAACAGAAACGGCTTACCCGCTTCCTCGCCAATCAGGGCGTTGACCTGATCCTGGGCCACCATCCCCATGTTATAGAACCCTATGAGTATCTGGATCGCCCGGACGGCGGAAAAACCCTCTGTTTTTATTCCCTGGGGAATTTTTTATCCGGCCAGCAAAGCAGCGCTACCCAGTTGGGGGTTCTGGCATATATACGGATAAAAAAACTACACCAGGAGGTGAGCGTAGACGCCGCGGGGGTAATCCCCGTGGTAAATCATTATGAACAGGGCTTCACGGTATTCCGGGTCTATCCCCTCTATAAGTACCATGAAGCCCTGGCGGAAAAACACCTGCTCCGCATCAGGGGACGCCAGATCACCGTCCCCTTCTTCACCGGTCTGGCGGCGGATGTTTTTACCGGAGGAAATATACTGTCAACAAATCCTTTTGAAAACTATTAAGGGAACCTCTGGAAACTTCAGTTCTCAGAGGTTTTCGTACCTAAACGTGGATTACGCTTTTTTTACCGTGTTTAATGGCGGCCCGGCAGGTCTTGCAAATCTTAACCTTCACTTCTCCCGCTTCCTGTTCATAAAGAACCTTTACATTGGTCCGTTTACAAACCGGACATTCCCCCCGGCCGTGGGAAACCAGTTCCCGTATTCCTTTGCCTCTGTGCGCTTTCGACATCTCTCCCCCTACTCCGCGGCTTTTTCTTCCGGTTCTTTCCCGGCGGCCTTTTCTTTTTTACCCGTCTTCGCGTTCCCGCCGCCGGAGGCTTTTTCTTCCGCCGCGTTCCCGGCGGCCTTCTCTTTTTTACCGGCCTTCGCGTCTCCGCTGCCGGGGGCTTTTTTACCGGCTTTGCCGGCTGCTTTATCCGCGGCGCCGCCTTTTTTGGCTTTCTTGCCGGTCTCTTCGGTGTCCAGCTTGTAGTCCACCAGTTCCAGAATCACCACTTCCGAAGCGTCGCCCTGCCGTTCCCCGAGTTTGATAATCCGGGTATAGCCGCCGGGCCGTTCCTTCATCCGCTGGGCAATACTGGTAAAAAGTTTCGCCACAATCCCTTCGTCAAAAAGGCGGCTCGAAACGATCCGCCGGTTATGAACCGTATCGACCTTGGCACGGGTAATGAGCTTTTCCGCGCTCCGGCGCACCGCCAGAGCCTTGGCCTTGGTCGTCCGGATCCGTTCATACCTGAACAGAGAAGTTACCATATTACGGTGAAGGGCTTTCCGGTGAGCCGCCATTCGTTCAAGGGGGTTAAAACCTCTCCTATGCTTCATCTTCCGTTTCCTTTTGAGGGCTAATCCGCACCGCGTTTTTCAGAATATTCATATCGGTAATCCCCAGACCCAGGTTCCACTCCTTGAGTTTTTCCTTGATCTCCAGGAGAGATTTCTTCCCGAAATTCCGGGTCTTGGCGATATCGTCTTCTGTTTTCCGGGTCAGTTCCCCGATGGTTTTAATATTGGCGTTTTTCAGGCAGTTTGAGGAACGGACGCTCAATTCCAGTTCCTCCACCGGGGTATTAAGAATCTGACGGATCCGCTCATCATCCTCGTCAAAATCCTCATCGGCCCCCAGATTGTTTTCATCAAAATTGATAAAAACCGAAAAATGATCCTTGGCGATCTTCGCCGCTTCCGCTAGGGCGTCATCGGGTTTTACCGTACCGTCGGTCCAAACCTCAAGAATCAGCTTGTCGTAATCGCTCCGCTGGCCTACCCTGGTGGGCTCTACGGTGAACTTTACTTTTTTGACCGGCGAAAAGATCGCGTCCACGGGGATGGTACCGATTACGTCAACATAATGCTCATTCGTATCGGAGGGAACATAACCCCGCCCCAGGTCTACCTGAACCTCAAAATCAAGCTTGGCGTTATCCATCATGGTCATCACATGCCGGTTACCGCTCAAGATTTCAAGCTGCCCGGTCCGGGCAAAATCATCGCTTTTAATTTCCCCCTTGCCCGACCATTCGTAAAGGAGAATATCCTGCTCCACATCGTCGGGCAGTTTCAGCCGGATCTGCTTGAGGTTATTGATTACTTCCAGGGTATCCTCGACAATATTCGGGATAGTTTCAAATTCACTGGAAACACTATGGGCAACTCCTTCACTGTCATAAGCGGTAATCTTCACTGCGGTAATCGCGTATCCCTGAATTGAAGAAAGGAGGACCCGCCGCAGGGTATTACCAACTGTCGTACCGAAACCCGGTTCGAAAGGAGCCGCGATGAACCTGCCGTAATTCTGTTTCAGTTCACCATGCTCAAAGATGATACCTTTTGGGCGTTTGAATCCTTTAAGAAGGTTCTTACGGGCCATGTGGCCTCCTTATTTAGAATATAATTCGACGATCATCTGTTCCTTGACATCCCCAAGGTCGGTAATATCACTGCGCCGGGGCGCGGCAAGGAACTTGCCCTTCATCTCGTCGGGATCAAGGGAAAGCCAGGGCATCACCCCGGATTTGCCGAATTCTTTTAACGAATCTTTGATTATCACCATGTTTTTGCCCGAATCGCCAATGCTAATCTCATCTTCCGGTTTGACCAGAAAAGAAGGAACATTCACCCGCTTGCCGTTTACCCGCACATGGCCGTGCAAAACAATCTGCCGGGCCTGGCTTCTGCTGGAGGCAAAACGCAGACGGTACACCACATTGTCGAGCCGTTTTTCCAGTAATACAAACAGGTTCTCGCCCGTAATACCGGGCATCCTGAGGGCCCGCTCAAAAAACAGGCTGAACTGCCTTTCCTGCATACCGTAGATCCGCTTAAGTTTCTGCTTCTCCCTAAGCTGCAGCCGGTAATCCGAAAATTTTCCCAGCCGCGCCTTGGGGTCTTTGCCGGGGGCGGGCCGCTTTTTGTTGATCGGACATTTATCGCTTTTACAGCGGTTGCCCTTGAGCATAAGTTTCTTCTGCTCCGTCCGGCACAGGCGGCAAACGGGTCCGGTATATCTTGCCATACTTATTCTCTCCTTCTCAGATACGCCGGGTTTTCCGCGGCCTGCAGCCGTTATGCGGGATCGGGGTAACATCGTTAATCGATCGCACCTTGATACCCAGGGCTCCGAGCTGACGAATCGCCGATTCCCGCCCAATGCCGGGCCCCTTCACGTACACATGCACTTCCCGGAGCCCCACCTGCAGGGCCTTCTGGGCCGCGGTTTCAGTAACGGTCTGGGCCGCAAAGGGCGTTGATTTTTTCGCCCCCCTGAAACCCAGCCCGCCGGAACTTGCCCAAGATACGGCATTCCCCATGAGATCGGTAATCGTCACAATTGTATTGTTAAAGGTTGCCTGAATATAGACATTACCTTCATATACGGATTTTTTCTCTTTCCGCTTCTTTGTATTAGCAGCCACGCTTCCTCCAAAAATGGTACGGAGAAATTACCATTTAATTTCTCCGGAATTAAAAACCCTGAGCCAATGGACTTGTTCTGAAACTGAAGTTTCCGAACAACTCTACTATTTCTTCTTACCGGCGACCGTTTTCTTTTTACCCTTCCGGGTCCGGGCATTGGTCCGGGTCCGCTGTCCCCTAAGGGGAAGCCCCTTGCGGTGCCGGAGCCCCCGGTAACAGCCAATATCCATAAGCCGCTTGATATTCAGGGCCACTTCCGTCCGGAGCCGCCCCTCAACTTTATAGTCGCTCTCGATAATCTGCCGCAGTTCATTCAACTCCTCCGGGGACAGATCATTGATAAGCCGGGAGGGATCGATTTTTGCTTTTTCACAAATCTCCTCCCCACTGGGCCGGCCTATTCCGTAGATATAGGTCAAGGCGATGTTCACGTGTTTATTTGGGAGGTCAACCCCCACTAGACGCGCCATAAATTCTCCTAACCCTGTTTCTGCTTATGCTTGGGGTTCTGACAAATAATACGGATTACTCCGTTCCGCTTGATCACCTTACATTTGTCGCAGATGGGCTTCACACTTGTCCGGACTTTCATCCATATACTCCCTTAAAACCTTCAATTTGAAACAGTTTCATCTTAAAATAAAATACCCGTCATAATCAACATACCTCCGCCGCAGACCAGGCAGGGCCTTCCCCGCTTCTACAAATTCCGTCCCCGGAGCCGTCCCCGCCGGGTCAAACCTTCATGGTGGTGCATTTTCAAAAGCCCTTCCACCTGGCTCATGGTGTCCAAATCCACCCCCACCAGAATCAGCAGTGAAGTTCCGCCCATGAGGTAGGAAATGGAAGAGGGAAATTTAAAAGCCCACTGAATAAAGGTGGGAATAACCGCGATCAGGGCCAAATACAGGGAACCGGGAAGGACGATCCGGTTCAGGATTTTGGTGAGGTATTCCTCAATCCGTTCCGTTCTGATCCCCGGAATGGAGCCGCCGTTTTCGCGGATGTTTTTGGCAATCTCAATAGGGTTCAAGCTCACCTGGGTATAAAAGTAGGCAAAAAAGATGATCAGCAGCACATAGAGGATATTGTACAGGGCGCCCCGGGGACTCAATACCCGGGATACCGCCGCAAGCCAGGCCACATTCCCGCCGATGGTCGAAGCGATCTGAAGGGGAAACGTGAGGATTGAGGAGGCAAAAATAACCGGGATAACCCCCGACGGGTTGATTTTGAAGGGAATATAGGTATTCTGGGCGCCATACATTTTACGGCCCACCACCCGCTTGGCGTAATTCACCGGAATTTTTCGCTGGCCCTGCTGTTCAAAGACCACCAGGGCTACCACCGCCACAAACATCACCAGAACCACGATCACAAACACCAGATTCAGGTCCCCGGCCCGTACCCGATCGATCAGTTCCCAGATCGCCTGGGGCAGCCGGGCCACAATACCGGCGAAGATCAAAAGGGATATGCCGTTACCGATACCCCGCCGGGTAATCTGCTCCCCAATCCACATAAGGAACATGGTCCCGGTAGTAACGGTAAGGATGGCGATAATGGTAAAAGACACAAGCCCGATACTGAGAAGATTCGGCACGCTCCGGGAAATACTCTGGGCGTACTGGGTAACCGCGAAAGACTGGATAAGACAGACCACCACGGTCCCTATCCGCTGGTATCCCTGAATCTTTTTCCGGCCCCCCTCTTCCTGGGAGATTTTTTTCAGGCTGGGGAATACGATGAGCAAAAGCTGCATGATGATCGACATGGAAATATAGGGCATAATCCCCAGCATGAAGACCGAGAAATTCGAGAAGGCGCCGCCGGCGAAGAAATCGAGATAATCCACAATGGGATTCCCCGAATTCGTCTGGGAAAGAAAATAGGCGGAAAGCTCCCGGACATTGATCCCCGGTATGGGAAGTACCGCGCCGATACGGAATACCACCAGCATCAGGGCGGTAAAGATTACCCGCTCCCGGAGCTCCTTAACCCTGAAAATACCAACCAGCGGATTAGCCATTCACGCCCCCGCTATTCTGTGCGGCGCCGGTCTTTTTTTTCGCGGCGCCCTGCTTTGGGGGATGCAGAGTAAGTTCCCCCCCGGCCTTTTCGATTTTTTCCTTTGCCGAGGCGGAAACCGCCGCCACCGCAAAAGAAAGTTTTTTGGTCAGTTCCCCGTTTCCAAGGATCTTCACCGGAACCGCCACCGTCAGGGCGCCGTTCTTTTTGTTTCCGTCGATAAGCCGTTTTTCATAAAGCGAATGAAGATCCACGGTTTCTCCGCCATTGTACCGTTTTTCGATCTCGGCCAGATTAACCGTCTGGTATTCTTTTTTAAAGGGATAATTGGAAAAACCCCGGTGGGCAAGCCGCCGGTACAGGGGCATCTGACCGCCCTCAAACCCCGCATAGGTTTTGCCGCCGGACCGGGCCTTTTGCCCCTTGTTTCCTTTTCCGGCGGTGGTACCCCGGCCCGAACCCTGCCCGCGGCCAAGAATCCGCTTCTTTTTATTGGCGCCCGCTGGGGCGTGTAGGTCAAAATCGTGCATGTTTATCTCCCGTCAACCGCCTCAGGCGGTCGGAACATCCTCCACCGAAACCAGGTGGGAAACAACTTTTACCATCCCCAAAATTTCCGGGCTCGCTTCCTGCTCAACGGAAGAACCGATCTTCCGCAGACCCAGGGAACGGACCGTGGCCCGCTGTTTGGGCAGGGTTCCGATGGTACTCCGCACCAGACGAATCCGTATCTTCCGCGCCATATTTAACCCCACAATTCGTTCAGGGGCTTGCCCCGGTTTTTGGCCACCGCTTTAGCGTCCATCATCTTGCTGATACAGTCAAAAGCGGCTTTTACCACGTTGTATTGACTGGAAGCGCCAATGGACTTGCTCAACACATCGGTAACGCCCCCCGCCTCCATGATGGCCCGGACGGGCCCTCCGGCGATGATTCCCGTTCCCGAACAGGCGGGTTTCAGCAGTACCCGGGAAGCTTTAAAGACCCCCAGGGTCTCATGGGGAATGGTGCCATTCTTCACCGGCAGCTGCACCATATTCCGCTTGGCCTTTTCCACACTCTTGCGGATCGCCTCGGACACATCATTGGCCTTGCCGAAACCATAGCCCACCTTGCCTTTCCGGTCGCCAATGACCGTGAGAGCGGAAAAGGAAAAACGCCGGCCGCCCTTGACGACCTTGGCGGTCCGGTTCAGCTTAACCAGCTTTTCAACAAATTCCTTTTCCGGGGCCTCCCGGTCCCGGTTTCTGTCTCTATCCCTGTCCCGTGAATGTTCCATTCCGCCCCCTAAAACTGGATCCCGGCTTTCCGGGCTCCGTCGGCCAACGCCTTGATTACGCCGTGATACAAATACCCGTTCCGGTCAAAAACTACCGTGGAGATGTTTTTTTCCAGAAGCCGTTTTCCCATTACTTCCCCTAACTGCCCGGCCCCTTCCACCGTAACCTTGATATTCCGAAGGTCTTTCTCCAGCGTGGAAGCGGAAGCCAGGGTATAGCCCCTGGTGTCATCAACAATCTGAATTGACAGGGACCGGTTACTCCGGGTAACGGTCATCCGGGGCCGTTCGGCGGTACCGGAAATGCTCTTGCGGATATGTATTTTCCTTTTGAGCCGTTTTCTGTCCTTTTCAAGCATCTTTTGCAACATTACTCAATAACTCCTCTATACCCGTGGAGAAAACCGCTTTACGGTTTTCCCCCTAGACGAAATTGCCTTGCAATTTCGTTATTTAACCCCGGATTTGCCGACTTTCCGTTTAATCTGTTCATCCTCATACCGGATACCCTTCCCCTTGTATGGTTCGGGCGGCCGGAGTTTCCGTATCTGGGAGGCAAATTCCCCCACCTGCTGCTTATTGATACCGCTTACCGTCACCTTGCTGCCGGCGTCGGTAGTAACGGAAAGGCCTTCGGGGATTCCCACAAAAATATCGTTTGAATACCCCAGACTCATACTGAGGAGTTTCCCCTGCACTTCCGCCCGGTAACCTACGCCGGTAATAATCAAGGTCTTGCTGAAACCCGCCGAAACGCCTACTACCATATTGTTGAGAAGGTTCCGGTACAGTCCGTGGTAGGCCATAGTCTGTTTTTCCTCATTGATCCTGCCCACGATGATTTCTCCGCCCCGGTCTTCAAAGCTTATGACGGGGTGGTACTTCTGGGTCAATTTTCCCTTGGGGCCTTCTACGGTGATCACTTCATCCTGAAAGCTCACCTTGACTCCCTGGGGAACCTTGACCGGTATTTTTCCGATATGCGACATATTATCCTCTTACCAGACCGTACAGATTATCTCGCCGCCGACTTTTTTTTCGGCGGCTTTTTTCCCGGTGGTAACCCCCATCGAAGTTGAAACGATCAGGGTGCCATAGCCGTTGTAAACCCTCGGCATATTTTTATACCCCATATAAACCCGGCGTCCCGGCTTGGACACCTTTTCGATGCCGTGAATAATCGGGACAGTTGCTTCATCGTATTTCAGGAAAACCCGGATCACATTGGACCCCTCCTGGTTTGCCTTCTTGAAATTTTTGATATACCCTTCGGTCTTGAGAATCTTGACGATCTCAAGCTTCAGTTTCGAGGTAGGGATATCAACCTTTTCATGCTTTGCCATTCCGGCGTTCCGGATTTTGGTCAGCATATCCGCAACGGGATCAGAAACGCTCATCCTTTTCTCCTACCTTACCAGCTTGATT
>JAISAN010000198.1 GCA_031266635.1 Treponema sp.
GTGGGAACCGAAACCGGTTCATGCAACGGCGACTGTTCATACCATCCCGATACGGAAAAACCTGCAACCTTTGATCTGCTCTGCCGTTCTCTTGAACGGCTGATAACTACGGCGGAAAAATGCGGTTCCATTATCGCCATTGAGGCCGTTGCGGATCAGCACACTGTTTCGAGCATCGAAAAAATGAAACAGGTATTACGCCGCCTCGCATCCCCGGCGCTCAAGGTTATCTACGATCCGGTGAATTTGATCCCCCATGTGGGGCTTGTCGAAAGCCAGAATGATTTTTTCACCCGGGCTTTTGACTCCTTCGGAGATGAGATCGCCGCAATTCACGCCAAGGATTTCCGCATGGAGGGAGGTAAAAAAAACGGCGCATTGCCCGCCGGAACCGGGGAGATGGACTATCTCGCGCTCATGAAGATCATCGCTGAACGAAAGCCTGATATTGACATTCTACTGGAAAACAGCAGCCCCGCCACGGGAAAGCAGGCGATGGATTTTTTGCGGAAACTCCGGTGAACGAAACCCCAGGATAAAACCCAAGTTCTTGACATTCCGCCATCAATGACTATGATGGTAAAAATGGCGGTTTCCCAAGACTACGTTCTTGGGGAAGGCTTCATACAAACATTTTATAAGGAGTCAGAAACATGAAACTGGATATTCGGTATGCCAACCACGCCGATGACATGAAACAATACGACACGGCGCATCTGCGTTCCCACTTTCTTTTTGACCAGGTATTTGTTCCCGATGAGGTAAGCCTCTGCTACACCCATGTGGATCGTATGGTGTTCGGCGGGGCCTTTCCGCAAAAAAAAGAGCTTCCCCTGAAGGGGGGTAAGGATTTTGGGAGCGAAATATTTCTGGAGCGCCGGGAACTGGGAATCATCTGCATCGCCGGAACGGGAACGGTTTCCCTGGACGGGCAAAAATACCCCATGAAAAAAGGGGACGGCCTTTACGCCGGCCAGGGAATTAGGGACATCGTTTTTTCCGCCGCGGACCAGGGGGACCCGCCGAAATTTTACCTGGCCAGCGCTCCGGCCCACACCGCTTACCCCACGGTTTTTATCCCCATCGAAAAGGCCAATCCCCGAAAACTGGGAGAGGCTTCCACGGTGAATGTCCGTACAATTTACCAGTACGTACATCCGGCGGTCTGTCAGAGCTGCCAGCTCGTGATGGGGATGACCATCCTGGAAGAAGGATCGGTCTGGAACACCATGCCCTGCCATACCCACGAACGGCGTATGGAAGTTTATCTTTATTTTGATCTGAAAAAAGATCAGGTGGTTTTTCATCTTCACGGCCGGCCGGAAGAAACCCGGCATATTGTAATGAACAACGAAGAGGCGGTAATTTCGCCCTCCTGGTCCATCCACGCGGGGGCGGGAACCGGTTCCTATACCTTTATCTGGGCTATGGCCGGTGAAAACAAAACCTTTGATGACATGGACACTATCAAAACAACCGATTTACGGTAAGGAGGGGCGTATGGGTGTTCTGGATTTGTTCTGGCTGGACGGAAAGGCGGCCATAGTAACCGGATGCGGACGGGGCCTGGGCCAGGGTATTTGCGCTGCCCTGGCGGAAGCGGGGGCCGACATATTCGGTTCGGGCCGGTCGCCCCGGGCGGATCAAACCGGCGATCTGGTAAAAACGGCGGGGAGAAAATTCGAGTACCTTTCCGCGGATCTGGCTTCCCCGGAGGCGGCGCCCCGGATTTTCGAAGGGGCCCTCAGGGCTTTCGGCCACGTTGATATTGTGGTAAACAACGCGGGAACCATCAAACGGAACGACTCGGTTGATTTTACCGAAGCCGATTGGGACGAGGTGATCGCCGTGAATCTAAAAACCCTTTTTTTTATGTGCCAGGCCGCGGCCCGGCAGTTTATCAAACAGGGGACGGGAGGAAAAATCATCAACATCGCCTCCATGCTTTCTTTCCAGGGAGGCATCCGGGTTCCCTCCTATACCGCCTCCAAAGGAGGAGTTCGGACCCTGACCATGCTGATGGCCAATGAGTGGGCCAAACATGGGATCAACGCTAACGCCATAGCCCCCGGCTATATGGCCACCGATAACACCGAAGCCCTCCGGGCGGACAAGGAGCGGAGCGCCGCTATTCTGGATCGCATCCCCGCGGGCCGTTGGGGTACACCGGGGGACCTGGCCGGAGCGGCGGTTTTTCTGGCATCGGCGGCAGCGGATTATATCAACGGCTATACCATCGCCGTTGACGGCGGCTGGCTGGCGCGGTAAGGAGATTTTATGAACCATTCAGGATTTGATATCTATGAAAAATCAATACATAAGACCGGTGGCGCGGATCCGGCAACTGTTTTTATGGCAAAGGATGGAGAGGAAATCGTCATTGTCGTTGAATACGGCGCCGGAGGAAATCCAGGATTCACAGGAACGGATATAGGGAAAGGAAAAATCAAAGCCCCCCTAAGCCACGAAAACGCGGTTACCCTGCGCCGGCTTTTTCCTTTTACCGCGCCGTCACGGGTGCTCCGAAAGGACCGGAGTTTTGGCTTGGGAGACCGTCTGGGGATCGCCACGCCGGGCCATATCAAATTGTTTGAAGCTTACGACGCCTATCCGGTTTTTGCCCAACAGTCGATTCGGGAGCTTAACCTTACTAACCGGACCTATGAGGATGTTCTTGACGCCGTAACCTTCACCGTATTCCGGGAAAATTTTCAAAAAGGCTTCGGCGCTGACGGGGATCATTTAAAAACCGTCAAGGATGTGGAATATGCCCTTTCCCTGGGTTTTACCATGATCACCCTGGACTGTTCAGATCATATTAAAACCGGGGTAACAGTGGAGAACGCACCTCCTCTTCCTTCAAGATATGCGGATAAATTCCTCGAAAAAAAATTTAACATCGGTGAAGAAATAGTTCTTTCTTTTGCCGAGAGCGATCTGAGACGGATTGCCGCCATTTACGGCGAAGCTATAGATTTTGCGACGGATATGTACAAGCGGTTTCTTGCGGACAGCAAATACGAGGCTGATTTTGAAATTTCCATTGACGAAACCTCTACACCCACCACACCGCTGGAACATTTTTTTGTCGCCAGGGAACTTATTGACGCGGGGGTTTCTTTTGCCACCATAGCTCCCCGCTTCTGCGGGGAATTCCAGAAGGGGATAGATTATATCGGCGACCTGACCCAGTTTGACAAAGAAATAAAAGTCCACGCCGCCATCGCCGGGCACTTTGGATACAAACTTAGCATCCATTCGGGTTCTGATAAGTTCAGCGTCTTCCCCAGTATAGGACGGGAAACCAGGGGTATCTTCCATGTCAAAACCGCGGGGACCAACTGGCTTGAGGCTATGCGAGTGGCCGCCCTCATCGATCCGGGGCTCTACCGGGAAGT
>JAISAN010000210.1 GCA_031266635.1 Treponema sp.
AATATCCATTGCCGCCGGGATTCACCGCCGTTTGTATAAAGGACGCGAATTTCCACCTGCCAGGGCGCTTCATAATAGGGGCTTAAAATCGCCGGAAGTTCTCCGGGGGGAATATAATCCAGGCCCAGGGCGTATTCATTCCGCAGAGCGGCGATTCGGGACGGAAGCTCCTCCAGGGCCATTCCGGCGGCATTGGAACGAAACCAGCGGGGCGGGCCGGGAGGCGCTTCTTCCTGGGGGGACCCCGCGAAACCGGGGGCCGGGACTCCCATTGTTTCCGGTTCCCCAAAACCCAAGTCCTCAAGCCCCGGCTCTCCCGCGCCGGGCGGGGCGGAAAGATCCGGCTCCTGGGTTCTCGCGAAGCCTCCCAGGGTCAGGAGGATCAGAAAGAAAAGGAACCGCCTAGACAAGGCCGGTGAATTCCAAAACATAGCTATGGGCGTTAAAGGTTTTAATATCCTCGTATTTTTCACCTTCGCAGAGATACGCCACGGGAAGCCGCAACTGGGAGGCCAGGGAAAAAACCACTCCGCCTCTGGCGCTGGAATCGTATTTGGTGAGAATTACTCCGTTTAATGATACCGCCTCGTGAAATATTTCCGCCTGGGCCAGGGCGTTCCGCCCGGTGGTAGCGTCCAGCACCAGCCATTTAATATACCGGGCCCCCGCGGCGCGGGATTCCACCACCCGGTCTATTTTTTTCAGTTCCTCCACCAGGCCCGCTTTGGTGTGCATCCGTCCCGCCGTATCGGCAACGATCAGGTCGCCGGCCCCGGCCAAAGCGGCTTCCAGCGCGTCATAAACCACCGCTGCGGGATCTCCCCCGTGCTGGTGGTTTATGACCCGGACTCCAAGCCGCTCGCCGTGTATCTTAAGCTGCTCTATGGCGGCGGCCCGGAAGGTATCCGCCGCGGCAAGGATGGGTTTCCGGTTTTGTTCTTCCCGGTAAAGCCGGACAAGCTTGGCGGCGGTGGTGGTTTTTCCCACGCCGTTTACCCCCAGCAGTAAAATTACCGCAAGCTGAGCGCCGGACAAATCCGTCTGGCCGCCGGGGGCAGGCCCCGGAATCAGGAGCTTCTCTTCAAGCAGCGCGGCCAGGGCTTCCCGTACCTTTTCGCCGTCATTGATCTTTTCTTTTTTGCAGATTTCCCGGAGTTCTTCGGTTATTTGGTATGCTTCGGCGGCGCCGAAATCACCTTCCACCAGCAGATCCGTAAGTTCCTCAAAAAGATCTTCCGAAGCCGCCTGAAAACGGCTAAAAAAACTTTTTATTTTCCCGGTAAAATCCGTTATCCCCATATTTTTTCCTTTACCGTACAATGGGAGCGGCATCCTGCCCGGAGATATAGATGTACCGGCCCAGTTGAAAGAAATCGTAAGCCACCACCACCCCCAGAAGGGCCAAAGCGCCGATTGATGTATATGAAAGAGCTATGGTTTGATCGTACAACTCCATACTCGGATTAACGGCCTGCGGGGTAGCCAGGTAGGTATTGGTATAGGTCGTTTGAATTCCGTAGATCATCCAGGTTAGGGCCGCGGCAATCCAGGTTCCTCCCCAGGCCCAATAATACTGCCGCCGGGCCCGGTCAACCCGTTTTTGACCGGTGGGGGGCGGGATTTTTGTTTTCAGGGAAAGATCGCCGGTGGTGTTAAAAATCGCGGGGCTCATAAATACCGCCTGGGCGGTTTCAAGGCCGGGGGCCTCTACCTGGATATAATCAAATTGATTGGCCGGCAGCCGCAATGTCAGGGGGGCTTCGCCAACATACATGGCCCCCCGGTAGACCAGAACGCCGGTTTTTCCCGGCACATCAATATTCATCTCCGACAGCCCCAGGGGGACAAGGCTTGTATCAATTTCGGTAAGCTCGCCGGCGGAAAGTTCCGTCTCTATCGTTTGGGGGGTATAGTTTTCCGCGGAAAGGGACACCGTTACTTTTCCCGGAGGATATTCCCGGGCGGCTATTTCCCCCCGGCCAGCGAAGTTTTGATTGATCAGCACCAGGGTATTCTCCGGCTCCACCCGGATTGTTATGGCGGCGGGTTTATTTCCAGCCAGAACCGCGATAAGCCGGCCGGCTATTTCCTTCACGGCGCTGTCAGCGTCATCGGGAGAAAAAATAATATTATCTTCATAAATAAAAGACCGGGTATACACCGTGTAAAGCCGCAGGGTGATATAAATGCGGCCGTATAACTCAATAAATTTTCCCGCCAGAAACGCGTCGGCCTTTTGATTCCGGCAGAACTGATATTCCCCGCCCTCGGGGGGCGCTTCAGGAAAAGAGCCGGAAACATTTCCCCCGGTAAATTGAAAAACCGGTTCCTCCGTTATCAGGGGCATTTCGGCCTCGGTTTTTGCCAGCGTTTCCTCCAGTTTGACAATAGCCTCGTCAATGGTTTTCAGGCTCCGCCGGTAACGCCATTCGGGTTCGCCCCGGAAAAGCAGGAGGTCCCGCTCATCCCGTTTCGCGGCCAGGGCCTTCGCGGCGGCCGTCCGGGCCTGGGACCAGGCGTATCCTTCGTAATAGGCGTATTCTTTGGATACCCTTGTCCGGTATTCCACCGCATTAATGGTATTCACCAGATTCCGGGTTATTACCTCTCCCACAATGCGGTAATTGGGCGGCAGGACGCTCATGTCAAAATTCGTAACACAGAGAATCCATTCGTTATTTTGCGGTGTTTTCTCCGCTTCCTCAACTTTGGCCCGGCCAAAAACCAGGGAAGGAAGGAAGCAGAAAAACAGGAGCGGGAAAATTTTAAGTCTGGGAATTATTCCACGCAAATCGCAGATACTCCTCAATAAAGGGATCAATATCCCCGTCCATCACCGCCTGGATGTTGCCCATCTCAACCTTGGTCCGGTAATCCTTGACCATCGTATAGGGCTGAAAAACATAGGACCGGATCTGATTTCCCCAGGAAATATCTTTTTTTTCCTGGGCAAATTTTTCATTTTCCTTTTCTTTTTCCTGCCGGTAATATTCATAAAGCCGGGCCTTGAGCATACTCATGGCAATGGCCCGGTTTTTAATCTGACTTCGCTCATTCTGGCAGGCTACTACAATTCCCGTGGGCAGGTGGGTAAAACGGACCGCGCTGTCGGTCTTGTTTACATGCTGGCCCCCCGCGCCCCCGGAACGGTAGGTGTCCACCCGGAGATCTTCGGGCCGGATATCCACCTCAATTGAATCATCAATCACGGGAAAAATATACACCGAGGCAAAGGAAGTATGCCGCCGGGCGTTGGCGTCAAAGGGAGAAATCCGGACCAGCCGGTGAACCCCGGACTCGCCTTTAAGGTAGCCGTAAGCGTATTCCCCTTCGATCTTTACCGTGGCGGACTTGATGCCCCCTTCCGCTTCCAGCCGGTCCACTTCTTCCGTGGAAAAGCCCTTCCGTTCCGCCCAGCGAAGGTACATGCGGTAAAGCATCTGGGACCAGTCGCAGGCTTCGGTTCCCCCCGCGCCGGAATGAACCGTAAGGAAACAGCCGTTTTTATCTACCTCCCCGCCCATAAGTTCCAGGACATTTTGTTTTTCATACCGGGACAACAGGCTTTTCAGGGTGTTTTCAATTTCGGCGCTTTCCGATTCATCTTTGGCTTCCAGGGCCAGCTCGCAGTGGGCTTCCAGATCATCAATATCCGCCCGGAGCATTTTCCAGGGCTCATACCGGCTTTTCAGGGCCTTGAGTTCGCTCATGGTTTTTTCCGCCCCGGCGGTATCATTCCAGAAATTCGCCTCCCCGGCTTTCGCTTCGATCCCGGCTATACGCTGTTCAAAAGAAGCGTCCTCAAAGACGCCTCCAGGTGTCGTAGATTCTTTTTTTTAATTCCTGAACAGGGCTTCCCAACTCTGATAACAACATGGCATCTCCTTAATTTGGGGTTCCTTTTATGTGAGGCTGTTCCAAAACTTCAGTTTTTGGAACAGCCTCATGGGTGAATACCGCCGGGGCCCCGGCTGTTTTTTGCCGCCGGCCGGGCCGGGGTCTTTTTTACCGGATTCACCTTGACCGCGGACCGGTTCTGCGGGGCCGTTCCCCCCCTAGCCACCATGCGCCGCCATTTTTTGTCCTTGAGACTCGAGAGAGCCAGGACGCCGTCCACGGGGAACTGGAACAGCCGCAAGCGGTCAAAAGCGTCGGTAGCCCGATCCAAATCTTTTTTCAGGCGGTTCAGGGTCTCCTGGGATACAGTGGCGGAGTCCCAAAGGC
>JAISAN010000123.1 GCA_031266635.1 Treponema sp.
CGTCCTTGCCCAGGAGATAGGTTTGGCTTTCAAAATAATACTGGTCAAAAGAAACCCCGGTGCGGCGGTAGGTCTCCTTCATGCCGTCCACCGCCCAGCGGTTCATCTGTTTCCAGAGGGCCACGGTTTCCGGGTCCCCGGCTTCCCAGCGGCGGAGCAGTTCCTGGGCCCGTTCCTCCGGCTTTGGCGCCCCGGCAGTGGCGCTTTCCCCGGCCATGTGGTGAAACTTGACGTACCAGTCCCCCACAAAGCGGTCGCTTTTGACCTGCTCCGATTCGGGGGTCTTTCCCTCCCCGTATTCCTGGTAGGCCAGCATGGATTTGCAGATGTGAATTCCCCGGTCGTTGATGATGCAGACCTTGCGGACTTCCGCGCCGCAGGCCCTGAGAATCCGGGAGACGCTTTCCCCCAGCACGTCGTTGCGGAGGTGGCCCAGGTGCAGGGGTTTATTGGTATTGGGGCTGGAAAATTCCACCATGATCCGCCGGCCCGCCAGGGTTCCCGGCCGCCCGAAGGGAAAATCCCCGCCCGGCGGAACAGCCCCCTCCCCCGCCGGACCGGCGGCCTCACAAGCGGGAACCGCGGCGAGAATGGCGGCGGCGGCCTCCCCCCGGTCCAGCCGTACATTGATGTAAGGGCCCAGGGCGGTATATGTACCGCCGGACGAACCGGCCGGGGGGCTTTCGGCATCCAGGGCGGCAAGTACCGCCTGGGCTATCCGGGGGGGGGCCTGGCGGAAATCTTTGGCAAAACTGAACATGGGGAAGCCCAGATCCCCCATTTCCGGCCGGGGAGGTATTTCGGCGATCACCCGGGAAGGGTCTATCGTTCCCCCCGGCACCGCGTCTTTTATCGCCCGGTTCAGGGCGCCGGCGATCCGGTCCTTCCAGGCTTCTTTATAATTGTACATGCTAATTTCTCCCGCTTTCCATAACGTCAATATCGTCCATGATTTGAAGCGTTTTTTGGAATTTCTCAACAGCGTCGGCGATATTGACGGTAAAACTTGTCCCCTTTCCCGCGAGCTGGGACAAATTCCCCAGGGTATCGTATTTCCCGGTCGAGTCCTTTCCCAAAATACCATTCAAAATATTGATCATACTTCGAACGGCGCTCCGGGCGCTGCTGATAATTCCTCCCGCTTCTCCGGAAGCGTCCTGTAATACTATCTGAATCTTCCGCCGCTTTATCGGCAGGGAAGACATATCCTGTTTTGCCAGAACATACCGCTTCCCGTAATCCCCGGAGGGTGAAATATTCAACTCAAATTTTTTAATATCATTCTCAAGCTTAATAAGATCGTTGTAGGCCTCGGTAAATTCCGTGCGGTTTTCCCGCTTATAAAATTCACCGTCGATCAGGATGGGCCTGAGAACTTTATTAACATCTCCCATAAAAACCGCCGAATAAAAGGTCAGCAGAAACGAAAGGCTCAGGGCCTCGGGGATGGCCAGGCCATCAGGGTTGGCCTCGGACACCACATTATCGAGAATTTTCAGGTTGGCGCCCTTGAGAAAATACCGGAAGGAGTTGATCAGATCCTGATGACGGCGCAGGCGCATATATTCGGCAAATAACAGCTCAATATGCCGTTTCCAGTGTTCCCGGTACACCAAAAACCAGTCCTCCCCGCCGCTGACAGCCTGGGGGGAGAGGGACATATCCCGGCCGGCGCAGCGGAGTATCATGGTAAGGGGCACCCGGGCGTTAAAAGTACGAATCGTAACCAGGGCGTTTTCCGCCCTGACCAGGAGGTTCCGCATCTCCCGGTTCACATCAAAACCTGATTCCGCCGCCTTTTCCTGGAGCAAAAACACAAAAAGAGATTCAAGCAGCGTAAGAGGCGGGGGCGACTGGATGGAAAAGAGGATATTATTCAGGGAATTCAGCATTTCCCGTACCACGTTAACGGAACAAACCTGGCCCGCGACAGACGATTCAAACCCAAAGGCCATCAAAACCCGGTCATAAAGAAACGATGACAGCTCCTTGAGGCAGTGGAGGGACCGGGCACTGTAATACATGGCGTTCCGTTGTTCTTCGGTTATTGCCGCAAAAGCATCCTCCATGGCCCGGAAAGCCATCTGGCGAATTTCCGCCCCGGAAACATCGGGAGACTTTTCCGCGATGATATTGGGGTCCGTTTCGCTTTGCAGCCGGCGGTGGACTTCGCCCAGTTCCAGGGAACCGAGGAAGGCGTAAAAATCCCCCTTGTCCCGGCCCACGCTGGCATCCAGAGCGGTGAAAAAAAACCGGGCGCCCTCCTTCAGGTCCAAAAAAGACTGGTAAAATTGGGGCAAAAGATACGCATGCTGGTAATCATAGAGTCCTGGGGAAAGTTCTTCAATTTCCCTCCCCAATTTCCCTATCCGGCTGTCCTCAAAAACCTTGACGGGGTTTTTACCCCTGAAAAAACCCAAAATAATGTAAAAAATACGGTAATACCAGGGCAGCCTGACGTATTGTTCCTCGGGCTGGATGACGCTCTTTTCTTCCTTGGCTTCATACAGGGGCTCACCGGACAAATCAGACTGGGACTTGAGTTTCTCCAGAAGGTTTTTCCGCTCCTCCAGAGTCAATTCAGAAACCAGCCGGTTCAAAGTCCTGTCTTCCGCCATATCGAATTATAATTGACAATTTTTTATAAAAATGCTAGCCTGTTATATGCTTTCCCCGGTTGTGTAATGGTAGCACGGCAGACTCTGGATCTGCTTGTGGGGGTTCAAATCCTCCCTGGGGAATTGAGTTAATTCCTGGGTTTTTTAAGGGCCTGAAGCGGCTCATTGATTCTGCTGCGAAATTCGCTGGAACTGCTCCTGGAGCTTTATTACCGCATCGGTAATAACCGGATCAAACTGGGTTCCCCGGCCTTCGGCGATAATTTTGATAGCTTCATCATAGGGGAAAGCGTCTTTGTAGACCCGGGCGCAGACCAGGGCGTCATATACATCGGAAAGGGCGGCGATTCGGGCGGAAAGGGGTATATCGGTTCCCTTGAGACCCCGGGGGTAGCCCTTCCCGTCGTAGCGCTCATGGTGGCACCAGGCAATATCACGGCAATGTTTCAGGTATATGGAATCCTTGTCTTTTACCGCCCGCATCATTTCCTCAATGATATTTTTCCCTACCGTCGTATGGGTTTTCATAATTTCAAATTCGCCGGCATCGAGCTTGCCCGGCTTGAGCAGAATCTTGTCGGGGATGCCGATTTTTCCCACATCATGGAGAGCCATAGATTTCACGATAACATCGGGCTCAAGATTCCGCAGTTCATCCGCGTATATTGAATCAAACTCAAGAAAATAATCAATCAGGGCCTTGCAGAAAAACTGGGTTCTTTTGACATGACTGCCGGACTCAAGGTTCCGGTATTCTATGATATTCGCCAGGGCCTGGAGGGTATTATCCAGGGTTGAGGTTGCCTCCGCGGTTTTTTCCGCCACCATCTCCTCAAGGCTGTCGCTGTAATTTTTTAACTCAATCTGGTTTTTTACCCGGAGTTTGACGATCTCCGGGAGAAAGGGCTTGCTGATAAAATCTACCGCCCCGGCGGCGAGGGCTTCGCTTTCAGAATCCGAAGTGGTGATAAAAATAACCGGTATCCGTTTGAGACTGTTATCGGCTTTGAGGATTTCCAGCATCTCATAGCCGTTCATCTCGGGCATAAAAATATCCAGCAGGATAATCTTGGGGAGCATCCGGGCATTATGCAGCACCTCAAGGGCCTGCTTTCCATTTCCCGCGCTAATAATGTCATAACTATCCTTGAGGATTTCCTCAAGGATCATGACGTTCATTTCAACATCATCAACTACCAATACCGTCGGAATCTTTTCAGCCATTTTGTTCTACTACCTTGTCAATGGTTTTTATTGTTTCAGTAAAGGCTGATTCGACCTGCGTTATTTGATCGGGGTTTACGGAACGGGCCTTGATCTGCGTTTCCAGTTCAAGGGTTTGATTATAAAGTTCGGTCAGGGACAGATTGGCGGCTACCCCCTTTATCGTATGGGCCGCGATCTGGGCCTTTTCATAATCCCCCGCCCCAAGGAGCTTCAACATTTCATTCAGACTGGTATCGGCCTTGAATTTGGTAAGCAGTTTGGCATACAGTTTGGCATTGTTCATTACCCGCTTAATCCCTTCTTCCGCATTTACATAAACCAGCTCTCCGGCCATTTCAAAACCCTCCGCACTATAGGCATATTCAACACAAAAGCTCCGGGAACCCAGGCAGGTTGACCGGCAGTGATTTCAAAAATTCAATTCTGAAATCACTTCCAGTGTAACGACCTGCAATAAAATCGTCCATACCCCTGGACTATATAATGAACCTCCCCGCCCTAAAGCTCCCCCGCGCAAGCGGGTTCTTGGGTATCAGACCCCACGGCGAATGAAACTTTCCGGGCAGGCGCGAACCGGAGTTTTGACGGGGTATGGCCTCCCCTTCCGGTCAATCGTAAAACAGGCAGAGGCCGTAAACTTTTTCCGCGCCCCCGGCTTTCAGTGCCCCGGCGCAGGCGTCCAGGGTGGAACCGGTGGTACATACATCGTCAAAGATTATGGCCTGCCGGGGGGCTTTCCGGCGCAGGATAATCCGGCCCTGGAGGTTGATTTTCCGGTCTTCCCGGTTCAGCGTTTTCTGGTTTCTGGAAGAGAGCCGCCTAAGACAGCGGCAGACCGGGGGCGCCCCGGCCCCCTTATCCAGGAGTTTTGCCAGATATTCCACCTGATCCCAGCCGTTTTTCCGGATTTTTCCCGGCCGGGGAGGTACAGGAACCAGCGCCACGGCCTCCTGGGGGAATTTCCCCGAATTTTTCAGCGTATCCCGGATCTGCTCCGCGAAAAAATGGCCCAGCCCCAGGTTTTTCCCGAATTTATAGGCCCCCAGAAGCCTGCGGTATTTTCCTGTGTAGGGAAACAGCAGGACCCCCCGGTCCAGAGCCCCGGCCGTTCCGTTCCGGCAGTTGAGACAACGGCCCTGTTCGGAGATCAGGGGCCGGCCGCAGGAATCGCAGCGTTCACCCGGTTCAGGGACAAGCCCCTTACGGCAGGAC